>DASQHH010000161.1:0-11138 GCA_035632195.1 Vicinamibacterales bacterium | reverse complement strand
GCCCCGCCCGAAAAACCGGAAACGCTGAGGCCTTCGAGTCTCCGAGTTACCGGATCACGACGCCGATCGCGGCCCGCCAGAAATGCAGCTGGCCGTTTCCATTCAAGTCGATCGTCGTGACGCCGGTGTTCGTGTTCTCGAAGCCGCGCAGATACCGCACGTCGCCGCGGAGGCCGACGTGTTCGTTGAAGAAGCCCATGAGGCCGCCGCCGGCGTCCCACCCGAACATGTTGTTCGAGGACGACACTCTCGCGATCGTTCCCCCGTCAATCTGCGTCCGGAGCAGGCCGAGGCCGAACGTGCCGTAAGGCGTGACGTTGGCGCCGAGCGTGCGCCCGAGCGGAGCGCCGACGATCAGATTGCCCATCAGGTTGATGACGGTGTTGTTCCCGAAATCGGTCTGCGTCCCGAAGAAGCTCGGGCTGTACCCGAAATCCACTTCGCCGCCGACGATGCCGTCGCCCATGCCGCCGGCGCCGATGCCGACGCCCGCGCGTCCGTTGTCGAAGCCGCTGCCGCCGTTGGCAGACGCCCACGGCACGACGTAGCCGTAGCTCTGCGCGCTTGCGATGGCCGGCGCGAGCGCGACCGCCGCCGTCATCACCAGAATCTTGATTGCACCACGCATGTCCTGGACTCCTCTCGAAGAAGCTGAGGCGAGAACAACCCTCAGCAATACCCTCCGAGGAGAGTGCAAGTCAGGTGCCCTGAATGGTTTGGGCGTGCGTTTTGATGAGCTCCCACGCCCGGCGCACGTGATGCGCTGTCGTCTTGAGATGTCCGACGGCGATACGGAGCGACAAGCGGCCGCGCAGGCGAGTGGGTGAGATGAACACCTCGCCCGTCGCGTTGACGCGATCGACGATGCGTTCGTTCAGGGCGTCCAGCTCGACGTCGGAAAGGCTGAGCGAGGCGGGACGCCACCGGAAGCAGACGACGCTGAACGGCACCGGCGCGAGGCGTTCGAAATCGGGATCCGCGTCGACCCAGGACGAGAGTTCCTGCGCCAGGCGGATGTGCTCGGCGAGCAGCTGCCGGATCGCCGCCGCGCCGTACGACCGCAGGATCATCCACAGCTTCAGCGCCCGGAAGCGGCGCCCGAGCTGGATGCCGGTGTCCATCAGATTCTTGACGCTGCCTGCTTCGCGTGTCTGCAGGTATTCGGGCGTCAGCGAAAAAGCGGAGCGCAGGACGTCCATCCGTCGGCAGTAGAACGCCGTCAGATCGAAGGGCGTCAGCAGCCATTTGTGCGGATTGACGACGAGCGAGTCCGCGCGCTCGGCCCCGGCGAGCACGTGGCGATGCGACGGGAGCATTGCCGCCACGCCGCCGTACGCAGCGTCGACATGCAGCCACAGCCGCTCGCGCGCGCACACGTCCGCGATTGCCGGCACTGGATCGACGCTCGTCGTCGACGTCGTGCCGACGGTGGCGACGACGGCGATGGGCAGGACGCCGTCCGCGCGATCGCGGGCAATCCGTTCCTGGAGCGCGTCGACCCGCATCGCAAACGCGGCGTCAGTCGGAATCTTCCGCAGCGACTCGTGGCCGAGTCCGATGGCGATGACCGCTTTGTCAATCGACGAATGGGTCTGGTCCGAGCAGTACACCGCGATGCGCGGCACGTCGCTGCGGGCCGAGAGGCCTTTGGCGCGGACGCCGGGAATGAGCGCTTCCCGGGCCGTTGCCAGCGCGTGCATGGTCGACGTGGACGCCGTGTCGTAGATGACGCCCTCGAACGCGTCCGGCAGTCCGATCAGCCGCCGCAGCCAGCCGAGCGAGACCTCCTCGAGCTCAGTTGCCGCCGGCGACGTGCGCCACAGCATCGCCTGCTGATTGAGGGCGGCGGAGAGAAAGTCCGCGAGCACGCCCGGCGGGCTGCCCGTGATCGCGAAGTACGCGAAGAAGCCGGGATGGTTCCAGTGCGTGACGCCGGGCAGCAGCACGCGTTCGAAGTCCGCGAGGATGCGTTCGAAGGGTTCCGGGTCCTCGGGCGCCTCCGACGGCAGCGCCCGGACGATGTCGCCGGGTTTGACCCGCGAGAGCACAGGATAGCGGTCCGAGTGCTCGAGGTATTCGGCGATCCAGTCGACGAGCGCGTAGCCGCTCCTGCGGAATTCGTCCGAATTCATCGCTCGGCAGACGCCCTCATCGCGCCCGGCTGAAGCCTTCACATCGCTCGGCTAAAGCCTTCGCGCTACTTGTGGTGCGTCTCGGCGTAGTCGGTGGCGAACTTCTTGAGCCCCTGGTTCGTGAGTCCGAGCGCCGCGGCCTCGGTCGATGCCTTGTCCGTGTCCCAGTGATCGACGACGAGCCGCTTGATCATCCACATCGCGGCGGCGCGGTTGCCGCTGGCGCAGTGCACGAATGCGGGCTGGTTCGCTTTGTTCGTGATCGCCGCGAGGAACTGATCAGCGACCGCGGGATCGGGCGACTGGGTGTTGAACGGGATGTGGATGAAGGTGATGCCGGCGGTTTTCGCGGCAGCAGTCTCTTCCTCGATGTTCGCGCCGTTCTCGGTCGCCTGCCGCAGGTTGATGATCGACGCGTACCCCATCTTCTTGAGCTCGGGCACCGCCTGCGCCGTCGTCGCGCCCGCGCAGGCAATCGTCGTGTCGAGGTTCTTGAAATTGGTGACGCCGGTCACCGTCTTTTCGGTCACCTGCGGCCCGAACGCGGCCGCCGCGATCGCCAGCGATGTGATGACGGATAGCGAAAGGCTCATGGAATCCTCCGCGCGGATCATGCTACGAAACGCGCGGCTTCCGCCAGCGTTCGCTTTACCGCTCCTGCATGACCGTCACGGGCTGATTGAGGCGGACGGTGAGTGGCGTGCCGGGCATCAGCACCGCCTCGCTGCGGTCGCCGGCGGCAACCGCCGCCGTGCCGGCGCCCGCGCCGGCCGTGGCGCCGATGGCCGCGCCTTTCGCGCCGCCGAGAATTCCGCCGAGAATCGTGCCGACGACGGCGCCGCCGCCGATCTTCTTGGCGCTGTCCTGGCCGGGCGCCTCGCCTTCACGGTAAATCGTCTCGGTGTTGACGGGCAGGCGTGTGCCGTCGGCGAAGACGAGGGTATGGAAGCGGATGCCGAGGCGGCCGCGCTCCTTGAACTTGCCGCCCCGCTCGACCAATGTCACGGCGCCGATCGCCCGCGTGCCGGCCGGAATGGCAATGCGGTCGGCGACGCGCACGTCACGCGTGACACGCGCCTCGATGCGGTCCTCGACCTTCGCGGTTTCGCTCGAGACGCGGCCTTCAGTCTGCAGGCCGATCACCGAGTCGCGCGAAACGACCAGTTCCTCGAACTGCGGCTTCGGCGGTTCCGGCGGCGGCGGCGGCTGGACGACGCGATCGTCGGGTCGAGGCGCCGCAGCCTCGGGCAGCGGCGCGGGAGGCGGAGGCAGCGCGACGGGCGGTTGCGGCGCTGCAACGGCGGCCGGCGTTGCCTGGGACGCGGGAGGAGGCATCGTCACGCGCGCAGTCCTGGTCGTCTCGCGGGGCTTCTCCGCCCGTCTGCTGGAGGTCGTCGTCCGGTCGCCGACCACGGCCTCGGTTTCTTGTACCGGCCGATCGGTGGCCGCCGCGGGTGCGGGAGCCGTCGCCGGAACGCCATACGCTGGCGCCTGCGACTGGGCGGCCGCAGGAGCCGGAACCGCGTTCTGGCGCGACGCGAGATAACCACCGCCGGCGGCGGCGGCGATGCACGCGACCGCCAGCGCAGCAAACGCGAGCTTATTGGAAAGCATGACGACTCCTTGACCCGCCCATCCTCTACGCAAGCCGCGTACCTGTAACTTCGGCAAGCTCGCGCCCGTAAACCGTTGAGAACGTTAAGTTTAACAAAACAGCGCGTCGAATAGCGGTGTCCCCTGCGGATACTTGTGTCCTGCCGACCGGACCTCGGTCCGACCTGAGTCCGACAAGGTTCCGAAAAGGGTCCGACCTGAGTCCGACCTGCGTCGGAGCACGGTCGGACCGCAGTCAGACGCCGGGCAGACCCGTCTCGGACCTTCGTTCGGAGGTAAGATTCGGGCATGTCCCGGGTCACGCGCGCGATGGCCGTTCTCGCGCTCGCTGCGGGCGCGCTGCTGACCACGGCGCCGCGCGCGATGGCGGTGACCGTCTCCGAGATCGTCGAGCTGACGAAGGCCGGGGTCTCCGAACCGGTCATCCTCGCGCTCATCGATCGCGACCGCACTATCTTCGCGCTCGACGCCGATCAGATCGTTTCACTCAAGCAGCAGGGAGTCACCGAAACCGTCCTGATCGCGATGCTGAAGAGCGGGCGGGCCGAGGCGGAGGCCGACATGCGGCAGCAGTCGGCGGCTAACGCGGCGTTCATGCTCTCGACGATGACGACGGCGCCCGAGCTCGTAATCGTGGGACACGGTCCCGAGATTCCGAATCACACGGAGTACACGCAGACCGACTACGAATCACTGCCCGGCATGGTGCCGCTGTCGGCGCCGATACCGTACGTGTCGCCTTACGCGCCGCCCGCGCTCCTCGTCCAGGCGCCGCCCTGCGTGCCGCATCGCGGCTCGCCGTGTCCGTCGCTGCGCCGGGGACGCGCCATCCGCTAACCCACGGGAGTTTCCAATGAAGTCTGTGTCAGCCGCGATCGGTATCGCGCTCGTCGTCCTGTTGTTCGGGTCCGGCATCGCGCCGGCGTCCTTGAGCGCGCAGCGCGCCCCCGCCACGCGTCCCGCGCAGAAGATGGACGAGGAATACGGAAAGCTCATTCAGCAGGACCTTCAGGATCCGCGCATCACGACGGAGCTCGTCGACCACATGCCGGCGTCGGACACCGTGCCGTCGCCGCTGAAGTTCTTCGGCCGGATCCCCGGCACGCCCGGCGAGCTGACGTATGCGAAGGACATCTACCGCTACTACGAGGCGCTCGCGAAAGCGTCGCCGCGCGCCCGGTACTGGAAGGTGGGAACGACCGAAGAGGGTCGCGACATCGTACTGCTGGCGATCGCGGACGAAGCGACGATCAAGTCGATCGACAAGTACCGCGACATGCTCGGCGAGCTGACCGATCCGCGCAAGACCAGCGAGCAGCGCGCGCAGCAGCTGCTGCACACCGCCAAACCGATCTACTACGCGATCAGCGGCATGCACTCGCCGGAAACCGGCGGGCCCGAGATGCTGATCGAGCTCGCGTACCGGCTGATCGTCGAGGAGTCGCCGTTCATCCAGAACATCCGCAACAACGTCATCACGCTGATTACGCCGGTGATCGAGGTCGACGGCCGCGAAGCCGAAGTCGACACCTACTACTTCAACAAGAAGCGCGCTCCGGGCGATGCGCGTTTGCCGCTGATGTACTGGGGCAAGTACGTGCAGCACGACAACAACCGCGACGGCATGGGACAGTTCCTCAAGCTCACGCAGACGGTGACGAAAGAGACGCTCGAGTGGCACCCCACCGTGATGCACGACCTGCACGAGGCGCAGACGTATCTCTACGCCTCGACCGGCACCGGTCCCTACAACGACGCGCTCGATCCGATCGTTGTCGACGAGTGGTGGATGCTCGCCGAGAACGACGTGATGGAGATGACCAAGCGCGGCGTCCCCGGCGTGTGGACGTACGGGTTCTACGACGGGTGGGTGCCGAACTACATGTTCTACATCGCGCACAGCCACAACGCAATTGGCCGCTTCTACGAAGTCCAGAGCTACGGACCGGACAACTACGAGGTGCGTCCCGGCCCGACCGTCACGAGCAAGGAATGGTTCCGTCCGAATCCGCCGCTGCCGGTGATCAAGTGGGGCCCGCGCAACAACACGAACATCCAGGAGTCCGCGCTCCTGTTCGCGCTGAACCATGTCGCGAAGAACAAGGAGATGTACCTCGAGAACTACTGGCTGAAGAACAAGCGCGCCGTGGACAAGGGCAGGAACGGCCCGACGTACGCCTGGGTGATTCCCTCCGGCCAGCGGCGCAAGGCCGACGCGGCCGACGCGGTGAACGAGCTGCTCGCGCAGGGACTCGAGATCTCGCGCGCGCAGACGGCGTTCAAGGCCGGCAGCGTCGACGTCAAGGCGGGCGACTATATCGTCCGCGGCGATCAGCCGTTCCGCACACTGGCGGAGATGTACTTCTCGGTCCAGAACTACGCGCCGCAGAATCCGTCGCCGTACGACGACACCGGGTGGACCTTCCAGTACATGCGCGACGTCACGATCGAGCCGGTGACGGACAAGAGCGTGCTGGCGCAGCAGATGACCGCTGTGAACGCCCCCGCGCGGGCTCCCGGCGGCATTGAAGGAACGGGCAGCGTGCTCGTCGTGGACGACACGGCAGACAACAATCTGGTCACCTTCCGGTTCAAGAACAAAGACGTGAAGATGTCGGCGGCGGAAGAGGACTTCGACCTCGCCGGACACAGGTTCCGCGCGGGCTCGCTCGTCATCACGAATGCGGATCGCGGGAAGCTCGAGCCGTCGCTGCAGGAGCTCGGCCTCTCCGCGTGGGCGGTGGCGTCCGCACCGACCGTGCGCGTCCACGATCTCGACATTCCGCGGATTGGGTACATCCACAGCTGGACGCGGACGCAGGACGAAGGCTGGTGGCGCGCGGCGCTCGACACCTACGGGGTCCCGTACACGTATTTCGCCGATCAGAAGCTGAAGGACGGCAACCTGCGAGCGAAGTACGACGTGATCATCTTTCCGCACGTCGGCGGCAGCGCGCAGTCGCAGGTCAACGGCATGCCGGTCACCGGAAGCGCGCCGCTGCCGTACAAGAAGACCGCGGAGTTCCCGAACCTCGCGTACGTCGATTCGAGCGACGACATCCGCGGCGGCATGGGCGTCGAGGGGCTCGCCGAGCTCGCGAAGTTCGTCCGCGAGGGCGGAACGCTGATCACGGAAGGCTCGACGTCGACGATCTTTCCCGACTACGGAATCACGACGGGTGTGACCGTCGACCCCGCGCCGCAGCTGTTCGCGCGCGGCACGATTCTGCGCGCTCGGTTCACCGATCTCCGCAGCCCGATCGCGTACGGCTACGCCGCGGAGGATCTGCCCGTGTACTTCAGCCAGTCGCCGGTGCTGCGCGCGGGCGGAGGCGGTTTTGGCGGATTCGGCGGCCGCGGCGGCGCGCCTGGAACGAACCCGAACGGTGGCGCGGGACAGAACGTGACGCCGAACGCCGTGCCGCTGCGGATCCAGCCTCTCGAAGGCGAGGCTGCTCCGGCGCAGGCGCCGCCGCAGGGCGGCCGCGGCGGACGCGGAGGACGAGGTGGTCCCGCGACAGGAGCCGCCGGCGCCGCTGCAGCAGAAGGAGCCGCGCAACGTCAGCTCGCGCAGCAGTTCGGCATTGCGATCGACGAGACGCGCCCACGGGTCGTGCTGGAGTTTTCGCCCAGCGCCGACAACCTCCTGCTGTCCGGCACGCTCGCCGGCGGCCAGGCGATGACGGGCACCGCGGCCGCCCTCGATCATCCGCTCGGCAAAGGACACGTCGTCATGTTCGCGATTCGTCCGTTCTGGCGGTGGCAGACGCAGGGCACGTACACGCTCGGCTTCAACGCCATCATGAACTGGAACGATCTCGACGCCGGCCGTCCCGCCGCCGCCGGGCGCGGCACGACATCGCAGCAGCAGGAGCGCTGACATGCGCTACGGTGTGATCGGATCCGCCTCGGTGGGTCAGACGCTGGCGGGCGGACTGAAAAAGCACGGATATGAAGTGCGGATCGGCAGCCGGTCGCCGGCGAAGCTTGCCGGATACTCTCAGTCCTCAGGCATCGCTGCGGGGACGTTCGCCGAGATCGCCGCGTGGGGCGAGGGGCTCGTGCTCGCCGTCGGCGGGACCGTGGCCGAGGAAGCGCTGCGCGCCGCGGGGGCGGCGAACTTCAAAGGCAAAGTCGTCATCGACGCCACGAATCCGATTGCGAAGGATCCGCCGGAAGACGGCGTGGTCAAGTACTTCACCTCACCGAACGAGTCGCTGATGGAGCGGCTTCAAAAAGCGTTTCCGGAGGCGAAGTTCGTGAAGGCATTCAACAGCGTCGGCGCCGGGCTGATGGTCAACCCGTCGTTCCCCGGCGGCCGTCCGACGATGTTCTACTGCGGCAACGATGCGGCCGCAAAGGCGGCAGTCGCGACAATCATCGATCAGTTCGGGTGGGACGGCGCCGACATGGGCACGGCGAAGGCCGCGCGCGCCATCGAGCCGCTCGCGCAGCTCTGGTGCATCCCCGGCTTCCGCGACAACCAGTGGACGAATCACGCATTCCGCCTGATGCGAAAGTAAGTTGGGCCGGTCCTCAGACATCATCGTCATCGGCGCCGGGGTTGTCGGCTGCGCGATCGCGTACGAGCTCGCGCGGCGCGGCGCGTCGGTCGAAATCATCGACGAGCGCGGGGTCGGCATGGGCGCGACGCAGGCATCGGCCGGCGTGCTCGCACCGTTCATCGAGGCGCGCGAAGGGAACCCGCTGCTCGACCTCGCCGTCCGCAGCCTCGATCTGTACGACGATTTCATCGGAAGAACAGCATCCGACAGCGGCTCGGCTATCCCGTACCGCCGAACCGGCACTCTGGACGTCGCCCTCGACACGGCGTCGCTGGCGGCGCTGAAGACCACGGCCGGCGTTCTCGAGCGGCGCGGCGTCCCGGCGCTGCTGCTCGACGCCGCGCTTGCACGCGCCGAAGAGCCGATCCTCGGCGACACGGTTGCCGGCGCGCTGCTGATCGAAGCGCACGGGTTCGTGGCCGCAGGCGAGCTGACGCGCGCGCTGGCCGCCGCCGCGCGCCGCAACGGCGGGCAGCTGGTCGAGCGGAGCCGCGTACGGCGCGTCGTCTGCCGCGGCGAGGGCAGCGCGGCCGAAGCCGTCGTCGAAACCGATCGCGGATCGCTGACCGGCGGCGCCGTCGTCATCGCGGCTGGCAGCTGGTCGGCCGGCATCGAGATCGACGGCATTGACGCGCGCGTGCCGGTCAAGCCGATTCGCGGGCAGCTGCTCCACCTCGGATGGACCGGCACGCCGATCCGCCGCGTCACTTGGAGCAGCCGCTGTTATCTCGTGCCGTGGGACGATGGCACCGTGCTGGTCGGCGCGACGGCGGAGGACGCCGGCTTCGACGAGCGCGCAACGGTCGCCGGCGTCCGCGATCTGCTCGACGCGGCCTGCGACGTCGTGCCGCGCGCGTGGACTGCGAGCTTCCGCGGCGCGCGGGTCGGACTGCGGCCGGCGACGAGCGACGCGCTCCCGATCATCGGCTGGTCCGCCCGTTGTCCGAACCTGATGTACGCCACGGGACACTTCCGCAACGGCATTCTGCTCGCGCCGCTGACGGCGCAGCTCGTCGCCGATGTGATGCTCGAGGGGCGAAGCGACCCGCTGCTCGATCTGGTGAACCCGACAAGATTCGGAGACCTGTGAACGAGATCACCGCCGGCGGCGCGCAGTATCGGGTGGTCTGCGCGCAGCGCGACGGACGCTGGTTCGCCCACGCCGTCCGAGCCGATACGGGAGACCTGTTCGGCGTGGAGTGCGCCGCGGAGACGGAGACGGCGGCCGTCGAGCGTCTGCGCGCATGGCTGACGTGGCAGGCGGAGCATGCTGCCGCGCTCGCGACGCTGCAGCAAGCCGAACGGGCGTATCACCGCACCATTGCGGGCAGCGCCTTTGCAAACCCCAGCGAGGGACCCACGGCCATCGAGATGCAGCGCGAGTCGCTCGAAGCGGTCGAGGCGGCGCGCGAACGGCTCGACGAAATCCGTGCACGGCGACCGGATTAGAAGAAAAAGGAGCGCGAGGCTTGAGCCGAGCGGTACAGCCAATGAAACTCTCACGCACAGAGGCCGAGAAGAAGGTCGCGTCGCTGAAGGGATGGACGCTCGACGGCGACGCCATCAAAAAGCAGTTCACGTTCGCTGGATTCCCCGAGGCGGTCGCGTTCGTGAACCGCCTCGTGCCCGAGGCGGAGTCCGCCGATCACCATCCGGACGTCCTCATCAACTACAAGCGTGTGACGCTCACCTACAGCACCCACGACCAGGGCGGGCTGACCGACAAGGATTTCACGGGCGCCGCCATGGCCGATCGAGTCGCGTAGAATCTGCTCGTCGTGCAGCTGAAGAAAACCTACAGCTCCCGCGAGATCGCCGCGATGAGCGGACTGACCGCGCGTCAGCTCCAGGTGTGGGATGCCAGCGGCCTGCTGCCGCCGACCGTCAGGCCGCATCGCACGGCGGCGGGCGGCTACACCGAGCGCCGCTACTCGCCGATCGAGCTGTTCGAGCTGCTCGTCCTCGCGGATCTCCGGCGGCGCGGATTCTCGGTCCAGCAGCTGCACCAGATCGTTCGCGTTCTGAAACAGCAGTTCGGCCAGCGGTTGTTCGACGCCACCGGCGGCGGGGGATCCGTGCAGCTGCTGACCGACGGCCGCGAGATTTACGCGCGCACGTCCACCGGCGCGTTCTTCAATCTGTTGAAGATGCCGTCGCAGCCGCTGCTCGTCGTCGTCGGCGAAGAGCAGTTGAAGCAGTTGAGCGGGAAACTGAAACGAATCAGGAGATCGGGAAGATCTTCTCGAGGTCGTCCGCCGGCCGCGGGATGACGTGCACGCCGACGAGCTCTCCGACACGGCGCGCGGCGGCGGCGCCGGCGTCCGTCGCGGCCTTCACCGATCCGACGTCGCCGCGGACGATGGCCGTCACGAGGCCGGCGTCGACCTTCTGCCAGCCGACGAACACGACGTTCGCTGTCTTCACCATTGCGTCGGCGGCTTCGATCATGCCGATGAGCCCGCGGGTCTCGACCATGCCGAGCGCGTCGCCGGTCGGCTGCTTGTGCTGCTTGTCCGCCATCTGGGCGACGCCATTCTATGTGATCTTCCCTCGTGCTGCGATTGGAATCGTCTCGACAAGGCGGCCGGCGTCGGCGAGTTGCACGCAATCGACCATGTTCGATACGACGCACGAGTGATTCGGCACGATGCGGACGCGATCGCCCGGCTTCAGGCGCGTCGAGCCGTTCACGCGTACGGTCGCGTGCTCTTCGGAGAGGCGCCAGATGGTCAGCGAGTCGTCGAGCGTGCCTGCATCAGTCAGGACGGCGCCGAACCCTTCGGCTCTGGCGATTCCGCGGGCCTGATCGTTCGTCAGCGTCTTGCTG
>DASQHH010000160.1:0-3784 GCA_035632195.1 Vicinamibacterales bacterium | reverse complement strand
CCTTTCTGAGATGGGCAGGACAGGCTGGATGGGCAGGAGGGGCGGGACGGGCTGGATGGCGAGAGCGCAGGGGGTTTTCCATCCCGCCCTTCCCGTTCTTGCTGGCCTGCTGCTCCTCGCGACTGCGGCCTGCAACAACGCCCCGCCAGAGGACAAGGACTACGCTGCAAAGATCCAACGGTCGCGTTCGGCGAAAGACGCTGAGTTCGGCGCGAACGACGATCCGATCCCGAAGGCGAGCCACGCGAAGTACCTGCCGCTGGCATATTTTCCGATCGATCCGGACTACAACGTCCCGGCGGCGTTGAAGCGCATCGACGATCCGACCGTGATCGAGATGCCGACGTCGACGGGAGGCGCGGACAAGTTCCGCCGCGTGGGCATACTCGAGTTCGTGCTCAAGGGACAATCGTTGAAGCTGACGGCGTTCGTGCCGGCTGCCGCCCGGACGATCGATCGGCTGTTCGTGCCGTTCAGCGACCTGACGAGCGGGACCGAAACGTATTCGGCCGGCCGCTTCCTCGACCTCGATCGAACCGGTACGGACATCTACGAGCTCGATTTCAATAAGGCGTACATTCCCTACTGCTACTACAACCCTACATACGAGTGCCCGATTCCGCCGAAAGACAACCGGCTGAACGTTCCGATTCGCGCCGGGGAGCGGATGCGGAAGACTGCTTGAGCCTTCGCGCAATCGTGTTCGACTTCGATGGCGTCCTCGCGAACAGCGAGCCGCTGCACTACCGCGCCTACCGCGACGTTCTCGCGCCGCTGGGGGTTGCGCTCAGCGAGGCGGACTACTACTCCCGGTACCTTGGGTACGACGACGTGGGCGCATTCCGGAAGATCGCGGAGGATGGGAATCACGAGTGGACTGCGCAGCGGGTCGCGGCGCTCGTGGCCGACAAGGCGTCCCTCATGGAAGTGCTCGAGCGGGACGTGTCGGTCCTGTTTCCCGGCGCTGCGGATGTGGTGCGACGCGCGGCTGCAGTGGTGCCGATCGCGATCGCGTCAGGTGCGCTGCGCGTGGAGATCGAACGCGTCCTCGTCCGCGAGCATCTTCTGCCTTTCTTCACCGCCATCGTCGGCGCCGACGATACGGCGCAGAGCAAGCCGGCGCCCGATCCCTATCTCGCGGCCGTCGATCGTCTCTCCGAGGCCGCCGGAAACCGGATTGAGCCGCGCGAGTGCGTCGCGATCGAGGATTCCGTGTGGGGACTCGAGTCCGCCAGAGCCGCGGGACTGCGGACGGTCGGCGTCATGCACACGTACAGTCAAACCGAACTCGGCAGGACTGATTTGACCGTTCGTTCAATCAACGATTTGGATCTGCGCACTTTGGCGGCCCTGTTTTCTGAATAATCGGACACCCCCTTTGCGATCAATCCAATCCTTTGGATTGATGGCAGGATCGCGGTTTTTTTTCACATCCGGACACCCTCCCGTTCTTTTGTCCGCGCGCAATACTCCAAGTAATCCTGAATCGGACGGCGTGCGCAGCTAGACAGAGTCCGTTTTCGGGATTTCGGGCGCGCAACAAAGGCGCGTCGTGCATTTTCAGGAGGCAATGGAATGAGAGTTCGAGCAATCGTTCTGGCTCTGGCCGCGGTTCTCACCGTGAGCGGATTGGCCAGCGCTCAGGGTCAGCAGACGGGCGAGATTTTCGGCAAGGCCGTTGACCAGTCCGGCGCGGCTCTGCCGGGCGTCACGGTGACGCTGACGTCGCCCATCATGCTGCAGCCCGAAACGGCTGTAACGAGCGCGACCGGGACCTACCAGTTCCCGCGTCTGAACATCGGCACCTACATGGTCAAGTTCGAGTTGACCGGATTCAAGACCATCGTCCAGGAAGGCATCCAGATCACCGTCGGCTTCAGCGCGCCGATCAACGCGAAGATGGAGATCGCGGCGCAGCAGGAGACGATCACGGTCACGGGCGAGAGCCCCGTGGTGAGCACGCGTGAGACGGGCACGAAGCAGACGTTCACGAACGACCTGCTGCAGAGCATCCCGTCAGCGCGCGACCCGTGGGTCATCCTTCAGCAGACCGCGGGCATCTCCATGGACCGCGAGAACATCGGCGGAAACATGTCGGGCCAGCAGTCGAACTACGTCTCGCGCGGCAGCGCACCTTTCAACAACAAGTGGTCGTTGGACGGCGTCGACATCACGGACATGGCGGCGACCGGCGCCTCCGCGAATTACTACGACTTCGACGCATTCGAAGAGATGACGATCACCACCGGCGGCGTCGACGTGACGCAGCAGACCGGCGGCGTCGGCATCAACCTCGTGACGAAGAGCGGGAGCGACAAGTTCCGCGGGTCGTCGCGCCTCTACGACACGAATCATCGCGTGGAGAACAACAACATCACGGACACGCAGCGGAACCAGGGCGCCACGTCGGGCAATCCGATTCAGGACATCCAGGATTACGGCATCGAGGCCGGCGGCCCGATCAAGCCGGGCAAGGCCTGGATCTGGGGCGCGTTCGGCAAACAGCTCGTCGACGTCGGCGTCATCGGCTTCTATCAGCCGACGGCGGGCTGCCTCGGCATCAAGGCTGACGAAGCGGCGAACGTGCTCTCGCACTCGATCCAGGACGTCAACAACTGTCTGAACACGGATGAGACGAAGCTGCAGAACACGAACCTCAAGGCGGAGGTTCAGCTGTTCAAAGGCAACAAGCTTTCGGTGTTCAACAACTACGCGATGAAGATCCGCAACGCGCGCGGCGCCGACGACCTGCACCCGATCGAGACGACGACGCCGCAGGACGCGGTGCCGTCGGTGTACGGAGTCGGCAAGCGGTTCTGGACGATCGGCCCGGGCAACGCGACCTACAAGGCCGGCGACCAGTGGGTGCTGAGCGATCGCGCCCTCGTCGACGTCCAGTGGGCGCATGTCGGGAACAACTTCATTCTCGACTTTCACGACCCGTCGCTGGCGACGGTGCAGCCGTATTTCATCATCAACAGCCCGGCGAGCCTGAACGGCCGTTCCGGAACGCAGAGCATCTTCCTGCGGCCCGCCAACAGTCTCACCGTCAACATGAACTACTTCATGCCGGGCGGCTTCTTCGGCGACCACTCGTTCAAGTTCGGCGGCTACTGGCGCGACAACTACAGTTACTCGAACGGCCGGACGGGCGGCAACGCGTCCGATCGTTTCCCGAGCGCGGCGGATCTGCCGCCGAGCGTGCTGCTCAACGGTGCGCCCGGCACCAACCCGAACGACTGCGCGACGCTCGCGGCGGGCTGCCAGGTGAACCTGACGCGCGACAGCCAGACGATCTACGACCTGGCGAACGTTTCGGCGTACGTGCAGGACACGCTGACGCACGGCCAGGTCACGCTGCAGCTCGGCCTGCGGTACGACCGCAATCACGATCAGGCGCTCGCGTCCTCGGTGCCGTCGAGCCCACTGTTCCCGTCGCTGCTCCCGGGCGTCAACTTTGCCGGCGTCGATCCGGGGATCATCTTCAATAACTTCTCGCCGCGAGTCGGGTTCACGTACAACGTGACGGGCGACGGCAAGACGGTCGTTCACGCCAACTACGCGCTCTACTGGGGCCAGGTCGGCGATGGCGGCATCTCCAGTCAGCTTAATCCTGTCACTGCGGTGACCGTCCGCTACGGATGGCTCGACGCAAACCACGACGGCGTCGTTCAGCCGAGCGAGGTCTATGACAGCAAGGGCGTCCTGTTGAACGCAGGCGGCAACCCGGCTCTCTTCCTCAACGAGACCGGCAACTGGAATCCGGCGAACCCGGGTTAGCCGA
>DASQHH010000159.1:0-9250 GCA_035632195.1 Vicinamibacterales bacterium | reverse complement strand
CCAGTACGTGTTCGGCCGCGGCCGCACGATCACGGAGGAGGCGCTGTTTCGCCAGTCGCCCGAACTGACCGAGCGACGCTGGTCCTGGCGGGAGGTGCGCAACGGCGCTGTCATCCGCCGTTTCCAGGCCGACATGGAACGCGGCGTCGCCACCGCAGAAACGCACGATGACGGCGATCATCTGTACACGGAGAAGATCGACGGCGGCGGCACGCGCGTCTTCGCCGGGTTCGGCTTTTCGCTCGCCATCAGCAGCCTGCGTTCGCAACTGGTGGACGGCGGCCGCGTGACGCTCAAGGCCGTCGGGTTCACGCCGAAGCCGAAAGTCGTCGGCGTGGAGATCACGCACGCCGGCGTCGATGAAATGAAGATGGCGGACCGGACCCTGCGCGGCGATCGATTCACCATTCATCCGCAGATTCCCTGGATCGCGAGGCCGTTCGTCAACGTGCCGGACACGCAGATCTGGCTCGCGAGCCCTGGACCGTCCGGCTTCGTGCGCTGGGAAGGACCGATGGCCGAGCCGGACGATCAGGTCGTCCGCGTCGACGTCATTCCCGGCGGTGTGAGCGGACCGGCGCATCCGGTCGGAACGACCGGCCGACGCTGACGGGCGCGCCGGTCAGAGCAGGCGCAGCCAGAGCCATCCGAGCGTCAGCGTCGCGATCGTCAGCGGCACGCCGACGCGCGCGTGCTCGCCGAACCCGATGTGCACACCCCGCGCCGCGGCGCGCTCGACGACGATGATGTTCGCGACCGAACCGGTGATCGTCAGGTTGCCCGCCAGCGTCGACGCCATCGCGAGCGCGATCCATCGGGTCCGCGGATCCGGGAATCCGCCGAGGATCGTGGGCAGCAGCATGACCGCCGGGACGTTGCTGACGAGGTTGCTGAGCATCGCCGTCACCGGCACGAACACCGCCATCCGGTGGAGGTTCCACGCGTCCGTCGGCTGCAGCAGCGCCCGCGTCAGTCCGGCGCGTTCGGCGCCGCCGACGATGATGAAGAGGCCGATGAAGAAGACGAGCAGTCCCCAGTCCACTTCGTCGTACACCTGACGGGGATCCACGGTGCGCGTGATCAGCAGCACCGCCGCGCCGATCGCCGCCATCAGCGCCGCCGGCACGCCGGAGAGAAATCCGCCGAGGACGATGGCGAGGACGATGACCGGCTTCAGCCGCAGCCGCTGCGCGGGCACGGCGGCCGCCGCCTCCGCAACCCCGGCGCGCTCCACATCGTCGCGAAGGTAGAAGACGTGCAGGAACAGCCAGGTCAGCGCCATCGCCGCGATCGCAACCGGACCGAGCGCCTCGAGGAACGACAGATACGGAATGCCCGACAGCGATCCGATCAGCATGTTCTGCGGGTTGCCGGTGATGGTCGCCGTGCTGCCGGCGTTCGACGCGAGCGCGACCGCGAGGACGTACGGGACTGGTCGCAGCCGCAGCCGCTCCGTCATGTGCAGCACGAACGGCGTCATGACGAGGCAGACGATGTCGTTGACGAGAAACGCGGACAGGATGCCCGTGGTGAACACGACCACCGGCAGCAGGTGCTTCGGCCGCAGCCGCGCGATGACCGCCTCGCTGATCCAGTCGAAGAAGCCCCCGAGTCGGAGGTTCGCGACGATCAGCATCATCGAGAAGAGCAGAACGACGGTGGCGAAGTCGATCGACGCCAGCGCCTCGTTCGCGTCGACGATCCGGAACGCGACCATCAGCACCGCGCCGACGATGGCGGCGCCCGGGCGATCGATCTTCATCCACGGAAACGTGCCGAGGGCGAAGACGATGTAGCTGCCGAGAAAAATGACGGCGGTGGTTGCGATCACGACGACGCTGACGCTAGCATTTTGCCACGTGGCAGACCGCGTTCAGCTCTTTCATACGTGCCTGGTGAACGACATCGACCCCGCGGCCGGTCTGGCGGCGGTTCGCGTGCTCGAACGCGACGGCTGCGAGGTGGACGTGCCGGCGGACCAGACCTGCTGCGGCCAGCCGGCCTACAACGCCGGCTTCCACGATGAGGCCCGGCAGATCGCGCGACACACGATCGCCGTGCTCGAAAAGACCGACGGCCCGATCGTGATTCCGTCGGGATCGTGCGCCGACATGATCGTCCATCAGTACGCGCTCTTGTTCGAGAGCGATCCCGCGATGCGCGAGCGCGCGCGGGTGGTGGCGGGCCGCTGCCGGGAGTTCAGTCAGTTCCTCGCGGCGCGTACGGGCGGAGCTGCGCGGGGCGCGCTCACGGCGTCGGTCGCGTATCACCCGTCGTGCCATCTGCTGCGCGGACTCGGCGTGCGCAGCGAGCCGGCGGCGCTGATCGCAGGTATCGACGGCGTCGCGCAGGTGCCGCTCACCGACCAGGAAGAGTGCTGCGGCTTTGGCGGACTCTTCTCGGTCAAGAACGCCGACATCTCGACGAGCATGCTCGACCGGAAGATCGCCAGCATCGAAGCGTCTGGCGCGGAGCGAGTCGTGAGCTGCGACCTTGGCTGTCTGCTGCACATTGGCGGCGGCCTGCACCGCCGCGGATCGACTGTCCGTACCCAACATCTTGCGGAGCTGCTCGACGAGGCCGCAAGCGGGGACAGAGCTCGGGCAGGGGGACAGAGCTCGCCGGCGGGGACAGAGCCCGAAGGTGGGGACAGAGCTCGCGGAGGGGGACGGAGGTCTCACGGGGATGGGTAGCGCGTTCCCGATACGCGTTCGCGAAGCGCTCGGCGACGAGCGGCTGCAGCACGCGCTGACGCGCGCGACCGGGCAGCTGGGCGCGAAACGCACGAGTGCGTTTGCGTCGCTTCCGGACGCCGAAGCGGTCCGCGACCGCGCGCGCGCCGCGCGCATGCATGCGATTCGCGACCTCGCGTCGCACCTCGAGCGCTTCGAAGCCAACCTTCTGAAGAACGGCGCGCACGTCCACTGGGCCCAGTCCGCGAGCGACGCCAACACCATCATCGCCGGCATCGCGATGCGCACGAAGACGAGGTGCGTCGTCAAGAGCAAGTCGATGGTGTCCGAAGAGACGCACCTCAACGCGTCGCTCGAGAAGCACGGCATCGAGGTCGTCGAAACCGATCTCGGGGAATACATCGTCCAGCTGAAGAACGATCGGCCGTCGCACATCATCGCGCCGATCATCCACCTGACGCGGCAGGACGTCGGCCGCGTGATGGAAGAGCGCCTGCAGGTGCCATACACGGACGATCCGCAGGAGCTGGCGGCTACGGCTCGCGCGCGCCTGCGCGACGCGTTCCTGCGCGCCGAGATGGGGATCAGCGGAGCGAATTTCGGCGTGGCCGACACCGGGACGATCGTCCTCGTCACCAACGAAGGCAACGGCCGGATGGTGACGACGCTGCCGCGAGTCCACGTGGTGCTGATGGGGATCGAGAAGCTCATCGCGTCGCTCGACGATCTCGATCAATGCCTCAAGGTGCTCGCGCGGTCCGGAACGGGGCAGCAGCTGACTGTGTATACGACGATGGGCCGCGGACCGCGCAAGGCGGGCGATGACGACGGCCCGCAGGAGCTGCACGTCGTGCTGCTCGACAACGGCCGCAGCCGGATGCTCGGCGGCGAGAGCGCCGAGATTCTCGGCTGCATCCGCTGCGGCGCGTGCCAGAACGTCTGTCCCGTCTATCGCAGCATCGGCGGGCACGCGTACGGCGATACCTACGGCGGACCGGTCGGCGCCATCGTCACGCCGGGCCTGCGGGGCCTGACCGGCTGGAGCGAGCTGCCGCACGCGAGCTCGCTCTGCGCGGCCTGCCGCGACGCCTGCCCCGTGCGGCTCGACATTCCACGCATGCTGCTGTCGCTGCGCCGGCAGGCGGTCGTCGACGGCGCTCCGCCGCGATCGCCCTGGCTGGCGATCGCGATGAAGGCGTTCGCGTGGGCGGCATCGCGTCCGTTCATGTACCGGGTCGTGACCGGAGCCGGACGGCGGTGGCTGCGCCTGAAGGCGCGCGGCGGCTGGGTGCGCCGGCTGCCGGGACTCGGCCGCGGCTGGACACGGTCGCGCGATCTCAAAGCACCGCCTGCGCGCACGTTCCAACAACAATGGAGGATGGAACCGGGGGGCGGGGGCCCCCGGGGTGGCAATGCCTGACGCGCGATCTGCCATTCTCGCGCGCGTCCGAGAGGCGCAGCGGACCGGGCGGTTTCCCGAGGTCGTCTCGGTGCGGCCGACACCCGCGGAGCCGCCGCCGCCCGAGACCGTGCTCGCGCGGCTGCTCGCGGAGCTCGACGCGCTGGGCGTCGAGCATCACGTGGAAGATTCCGCCGAGTCCGTTCGCGCGCGCATCGTCGCCGTGACGTCCGGCAAATCGGTGCTCAGCTGGAACGTGGATCGCCTGCCGTACGCCGTCGCGACGGCGCTGCCGAGCGCGGCGACGGGCGACAGTCCGCGCGACGTGCAGGCGCGCGCCGACGTCGGCGTCACCGGCTGTGAAGCCGTCATCGCGGAGACGGGATCGCTCGTGATGCTGTCGGGCGCCGGAAAACCGCGCGCGGCATCCCTCCTGCCTCCGACTCACGTCGCCATCGTTCGACGCCCCGAGATGTTCATGACGATGGGCGAGTACTTCGCGCGTCGCCCGGCGACGATTGCGACGGCCGCCTGCTGCACGTTCATCACGGGTCCCAGCCGCACGGCCGACATCGAGCTGACGCTGATCGTCGGCGTCCACGGTCCAGGAAAGGTGATCGTCATCATCGGTCCGTGATCTATAGTGCGCGGATGCGCAGAAGCGTCATCGCCGCAGTCGTCATTCTCTTCGCGCTCGTCGCTCCGCGGGCGCAGTCCCCCGCTTACGACATCCTGATCACTCACGCGCGCATCGTGGACGGGACCGGCAGCCCCTGGTACCGCGCTGACCTGGCGATCAAGGGCGACACCATCGCGAAGATTGCGCCGTCGATCACCGCGCAGGCGGGCAGGACCATCGATGCCGGGGGACAGATCGTGGCCCCCGGCTTCATCGACATCCATACGCACGCGCGCCGCGGCATCTTCGACGTGCCGACGGCGGACAACTACATCCGCCAGGGTGTGACGACCCTCATCGAAGGTCCGGACGGATCGTCGCCCCTGCCGATCAAGCCGTTCTTCGAGCGGCTGATCGCGCTGCATTTCACGCCGAACTTCGCGCTGTTCGTCGGGCAGGGCACAGTACGCGACCAGATCATCGGTTCGATCAACCGCAAGGCGACGCCTGACGAGATCGAGAAGATGCGGGTGCTCGTGCGCCAGGGCATGGAAGACGGCGCGTTCGGGTTGAGCTCCGGCCTCTTCTACGTGCCCGGCACGTTCACGCCGACCGCGGAGGTGATCGAGCTCGCGAAGGTGGCCGGCCGCATGGGCGGCATCTACATCTCGCACATGCGCGACGAGGCGTCGAACGTCACCAGGAGCGTCGAGGAGACGATCGAGATCGGCGAGAAAGGCGGCCTGCCGACGCAGGTCACGCATCACAAGATCATCGGCAAGGGCAACTGGGGCAAGAGCGTCGACACGCTGCGGATGATCGACGAGGCGCGCGCGCGCGGCATCGACGCGACGATCGATCAGTATCCCTACACCGCGTCGTCCACGAGCATCCAGGCGGCGCTCCTGCCCGCGTACGCGCTCGAGGGCGGCCGCGACGAAGTCCTGAAGAAGTTGAAGTCGTCGATGCGGTCCGAGCTGAAGAAGGAGACGGCGCGCCTGATCATGGACGAGCGCGGCGGCGGGGATCCGCAGAACGTCCAGATTGCGGCCTGCAACTGGGATCACTCGCTCGACGGCAAGCGCCTCGGCGACATCACGAAGGGACGTGGGATGGCGCCGACGATCGAGAACGCCGCGGAGACGGCGCTGTGGCTCGTCGAGCAGGGCGGCTGCTCCGGCATCTTCCACGCCATCAGCGAAGAGGACCTGCAGCGGATTCTCAAGCATCCCTCGACGATGATCGGCAGCGACGGCGAGATTCCGATCTTCGGACGCGCGAATCCGCATCCGCGCAGCTACGGGACGAACGCGCGCGTGCTCGGCCGCTATGTCCGCGATCTGAAGGTCATCACGCTCGAGGATGCGATCCGGAAAATGTCGGGATTCCCCGCTGCGCGCCTCGGCCTCGCCGATCGCGGCGTTCTCAAGGAAGGGATCAAGGCCGACGTCGTCATCTTCGACCCAAACACCATCCGCGACAAGGCGACGTTCGAGCAGCCGCACCAGTACGCGGAGGGCGTCAGCACCGTCATCGTCAACGGCCAGATCGCGTTCGAGGACGGCAAGATGACGGCGGCGCGGCCCGGCCGCGTCCTGTACGGACCCGCCACGCGGAAGTAACGCGTCAGCGCGCGATCACCAGGCGGTCATCGACGCGTCGAACAGCCGCGCGAGCTCCTCGGGGCCCGCGGGACGCGGCGACAGCTTCGTCACGCGGTGCTGCGGCAGTGTTCCTTCGACGAGCGCAGGAATGTCCGACGACGTGTAGCCGAGCGCCGCCAGGCCGTTCGGCGTCCGGAGCCGCTGCATGAACCAGACGATGCGGTCGGCGAGCACGCGGCCCGCGTCTCCGTTGCGGACGTTGTGAACGTCGGCGCCGAGCGCCGCGGCGGCTTCGAGATGACGGTCAGGTCCGCAGGACGCCGTGAAGCGGAAGACGGCCGGCGCGTTGAGGATGACGGAAAAGCCATGCGGCACCAGCGCATGATCGGCGTCGTACCCGGGCGCGCGATAGTTCCTGACCTTGCCCGACACCGGATACGACATGCCGTGCGGCAGGTGCACGCCCGCGTTGCCGAATCCGACGCCCGCGTACGACGCTGCGAGGAGCATCTGCGCGCGTGCCGCGTCGTCTCCGGGGTCTTCGACCGCCCGGACGAGGTGCGACGCGACCATCCGCAGCGCCTGCAGCGACCAGATGTCGCTGATGGGGTTCGCGCCCTGGTACGCCGGGCGCAGCGACGGCCGATCGGGGTGTAGCCGATCGGAAAACGGCATCGCCGTGTATGACTCGACCGCGTGGCTCAGGATGTCGAGCCCCGTCGACGCCGCGACCTGCGGCGGCATCGTCCGCGTGTTGTCGGGATCGAGGAGGCCCAGCGTCGGTTTCAGCCGCCGGTTCGCGATGCCGGTTTTCGCGTGCATCTTCGTGTAGTCGAAGATGCTCACGCCGGTCGTTTCGCTGCCCGTCCCGGCGGTCGTCGGAATCGCGATCAGCGGTTTGAGCGGACCCGGGACCGGCAGGCCCTTGCCGATCGGCGGATTCACATAGTCGAGGAAGTCGGCCGGCGGATACGTCGTGTAGAGGTTGACCGCCTTCGCCGTGTCGATGGTCGAACCGCCGCCGACGGCGACGAAGCTGTCGTAGTCGCCGCGCCGGGCGAATGCGATCGCGTCGAGAAACGATTCGTCGCTCGGTTCGACGCGCACGCGATCGTAGAGCGTCGCCTGGAGGCCGTTCGCTTCCAGCGAGTCCATGACCTTCTGGACCGGAGGCAGCTTCCGCAGCTTCGGATCGGTGACGACCAGAACGCGCTTCGCGCCGAGGTCGGCCAGGTCCATGCCGACTTCGGCGGTCACACCCGCGCCGAAACGGATGCTGGAGACCGCCATCTCGAAAGCGGTCTCCTTAATAGAGCACCTCCGCTTCGCCCTTCTCCGCGACGAGCCTCGCAAAGTGGGCGACGATTTTGTCGCGGCGGGCCATGACGGCGTCGACGTCGATCTTGCGAAGGTGGTCCTTCGTGACGCGCGCGACGTCGTCGCGGTTGAGCGCCTTCAGCTTCTCGAGCAGCTGCTTGTCGCACTTGACCAGGTCCTTCTGGTTGATCAGCTCCGGCTGCAGACGGAACGCGCGCGTGAAGTCGATCATCCAGAGCTTCCAGTCCGTGTCGATCAGCACGTTCGTGAGATTGCGATCGGTGTCGCGGACGAGCGCCGTGAACACCCGCATGCGGTGCATCTGGTCGTTCCAGTGCACGGCCGGCGGCGGCTCGATTTTCTTCGCGAGCCGCTCCTTCTCGTCCATCTTCGTCGGCACCCACCAGCTGAGCGCGCCCTTCTTCCCGTTCCACGTCCGCTCGACCGTGACGGGCATCATCGTGTCGAGGCCGACGAGCCCCGCGATGCCGTAGGCCGCCAGATCGTACTCGTACGAGTCGACGAAGTTCAGCTCCGTCGAGCCGTCTGCGAAGTCCATACGCATCCTGCGCTCGTCGATGGACTGGAACGCCGCCTCATGGGTGATGGCGCCGTTGGAGAGCTTCAGTTTCCACGGTGAGGTGACGCCTTTGCTCGTCTGCCGGGACGAAACCACCTTGGCCGTGCCGAGGAAATGCGCCATTTCCTCCCTGGTCAGCGACGGCCCGGCGGAGGGCGCCTGCGCGTGAAACAGGGCAGGCGACAGCGACAGCGCTACCAGGGTCAGGACCGCGCGCGCGGCTCGCATGGGAACTCCTTTGAAAAGAACGGACAGGGGTAGCATAGCCGCGTGCCGGTCCTCGTCGGCTCAAATTTCTACAAGGGCGATGCGGACGCCATGCGGCGCCAGCAGGCGGCGGTCGACGCCGTTGTCTCGCTTTCGGGCGTCGCGCCGGTCAACCTGCAGTGGAGGGACGAGATCGTCGACCGGCGGGAAATGGAGACGCTTCCCGTCCTGGACCACGATTCGCGGAGCGTGCTCGCCCAGTCCGCCCGTCGGAAGCCCATCATGCCGGAGATCTTCGACGCCCTGGCCTGCGCGGCCGGCGCGCGCGGCTGCCGCTATTTCGCCTTCTACAACGCCGACATCGTCGTGACGCAGGCGGCGGTCGACGCGATCGCGGGCCTGGGGAAGCAGTCGTACGCGGTGTCGCGCATGGACGTGGACGCAGGGACCGGCCGCGGCCTCGGGCTGATGCTGAACGGGCTCGATCTGTTCGCGTTCGACGTCGCATGGCGGCGCGCTGAGCGGCACCGCTTCCGCGCGTACATCCTCGGCGAGTGGTTTTACGATCCCGTCTTCGCGTCGCTGATGCTGCGGTACGGCGACGGTCTGATTCTCAACCGCGGCGGCGAGATCCGCCACGACGCGCACGAGCATCGTCCGCCGTCAGGGCCTGCGGCGGACTACAACGGCTACCTCGCGGCGCTCGACTCGCCGTACTTTTCGATGTGGGTGGCGTATCGCGCGCAGCTGGACACGCTGCGCGCCCGCGGCGCGAGCGAAGGGGATGAGCTGGCGCTGCAGCGGGAGGCGTTCTCGCGGCCTGCGCGCATC
>DASQHH010000158.1:0-7493 GCA_035632195.1 Vicinamibacterales bacterium | reverse complement strand
CCCCCCCCCACGACCGCGGATCTCTCGATCCCCGGCGCCGCCGTCGTCGCGGCCGAGCAGCGTGCGCTGAGCGCGGAAGAAGCGATCGCCGCACTGCGCGGCAAGATCGAGCGGCTCGGTCCGGTCAACATGATGGCGATCGAGCAGTTCGACGAGCTCGAGACGCGCCATGCGTTCCTGACGAAGGAGCGCGCCGACCTCGTCGACTCGATCGCGCAGACCACCGAAGCCATCAAGCGGATCGACGAGACGACGCGCCAGCGGTTCGCCGAGGCGTTCAATGCCATCAACGTCAACTTCCAGCAGATGTTCAGCACACTGTTCGGCGGCGGCCGCGCCGGCCTCACGCTGCTCGACGAGAACGATCCGCTCGAGAGCGGCATCGAGATAGTCGCGCAGCCGCCGGGCAAGCGCCTCCAGAGCGTCCAGCTGCTGTCGGGCGGCGAGAAGGCGCTGACGGCGATCGCGCTGATGTTCGGCATGTTCAAGTTCAAGCCGAGCCCGTTCTGCCTGCTCGACGAGATCGACGCGCCGCTCGACGATGCCAACATCGGCCGGTTCGTCGAGATGCTCCAGAGCATGCAGCAGCACACCCAGTTCATCGTCATCACGCACAACCGCAAGACGATGGAGATCGCCGACCGGCTGTACGGCGTGACGATGGAAGAACCGGGCGTATCGAAGCTGATTTCCGTTCAACTGAACTGAATCCCGGTGCGGCTCGTCTTAGAATGCTGATGATGAGCCGCCGATTTTTCGCATCCGCCTCCCTCGCCGCTCTGCTCGCCCTGCCGGCGTGCGGAGAGCTCGCGCTCAATGCCAGCGCCACCGACGAATGGACCCGCACGTATCCGCTTTCCGACGGGGGCGAGGTCAGCATCGAGAACGCCAATGGCCGTGTCGAGGTCGACGCCGGCGATCCGGGCACCGTCGAAGTCCATGCCGAGCGCATCGCGAAGGGCTCGACGGATGAAGCGGCGAAACAGCTGCTACCGCGCATCACGATCAACGAGGACGTCAGACCGGATCGAGTGGCGATTTCCACCGCGAAGATGTCCGGCGTGATGATCGGCGCGAGCTTCGAGGTCCGCTACCGCGTGCGCGCGCCGAAGAACGCCGCGCTGAAGATCGGCAACACGAACGGGGGCATCCGTGTGTCGGGGATATCGGGTCCCATCGAGGCGCACGGCACCAACGGCGCCGTCAATGGCAGGGATCTCGGCGGCGCGGTCGACGCCAGCATCGTGAACGGCGGTGTGACGGTCGACATGGCGGCAGTCGGCTCGCAGAAGATCATCCTCAACGCGACCAACGGGGGGGTGACGCTGTCGGTGCCCGACGACGCCAAAAGCGACGTCGACGCGAGCGTGGTCAACGGCGGCATCGCGGTGACGGGCGTCAAGATCGAGGTCGTCGAGCAGACGCGTCGCCACCTGCAGGGGCGGATGAACGGCGGGGGCGGCGCGTCGATCGAGCTGAAAACCATCAACGGCGGCGTGCGGATCCGGTCCAGAGCCACAGGGGTCCCCGGCGCTACTGGGGGCGTCGACGCAGGCGAGGCAGGCAAGGCGGGTGAACGAAGATAAGGCCGCCCGATATAACCGGCTGAAGCGCAGCGCCGGCGTCGTGTCGCTGAGCGTGAGCGCCGCCTGCAGCGTCCTGCTGCTGGCGAGCGGCGCGAGCGGCGCAATGCGCGATACCGCATTTCGGGCGGCGGCGTCGATTTCGCCGGCGGCGTTCGTTCCCACGGTCACCGTTGCCGTCTATGTCCTGCTGTTGCTGACGCTCACCGAGGCGGTCTCGCTTCCAGTCTCTTTCTACGGCGGATATCTCCTCGAGCGGCGGTACGAGCTCTCGAACGAATCGCTTGGCGCATGGGCGCGCGACCAGCTCAAGTCGCTCGCGATCGGCGTCGTACTCGCCGGCGCGGCGGCTTCGATTCTGTACGCGCTGATTCGCCGCTGGCCGGACGGCTGGTGGCTGCCCGCAGGGCTCGTGTTCGCGATGCTCATCGTCGGCCTCGCGCAGATTGCCCCGGTACTGCTTCTGCCGCTTTTCTACACCGTGAAGCCGCTCGGCCGCGACGAGCTGCGGTCGCGCCTGCTGGCGCTCGCCGATCGCGCGGGCGCTCGCGTGCTGGGGGCGTACGAATGGGGTCTCGGCGAGAAATCGAAGAAAGCGAATGCCGCGCTCGCCGGCGTCGGCGGCACGCGCCGCATCCTCGTCTCGGACACGATGCTCGCGGAATACTCCGACGATGAAATCGAGGTGGTGCTCGCGCACGAGATTGCCCACCACGTGCACGGCGACATCTGGAAGGGAATTCTTTTCGAGAGCGCGTTGATCCTGGTCGGCTTCTACCTGGCGTCGCGCGCGCTCGCGACGCTGACTGGCTCGTTCGCCATCCGCGGCGCCGCTGATGTCGCCGGCCTGCCGCTGCTGCTGCTGTGCGCCGGCGCCGTCTCGGTCGTGATGGTCCCGGTGGCCCATGCCCTGTCGCGCGCGTTCGAACGCCGCGCGGACCGGTTCGCGCTGGACCTGACGAGGAATCCTCAAGCATTCATCTCAGCCATGCGGCGCCTCGGCGCTCAGAATCTGGCCGAGGAACGGCCTTCGAAAATCGTCCAGTGGCTGTTCTACAGCCATCCACCCATCCCCGAGCGCATCGCGGCCGCGCGCGCGTTCGAGTGCTGAGGCCGCAGCGCGTCACGCGGCGATTTTTGCCTGCGGCTCCGCCTCGACCACGCGGAGCCGTGGCCTCGGCGGCCGAAGCTCGGCGAGGTGATGCGCGACGTGCTCGCGCTCCCATGCCACGAGGCCCGCGTAAAAAATCGCGTTGACCGCCAGATGCGGCTCGCGCCGGACGAGCCAGGCGGCGGCGTTATAGACGCCCATCACCACGGCCAGTCCGAGCGCGCCCGCATGAACGCCGATCTTGAGTTCTTCGCAGTTGCCGCATTTGAGGATGTCCAGGTCCAGCGTCATACGGTCGAGTATTGCAACTGCCGTTCCCGCGTCAAATGAACGTCAGGACGTCACGAATGTATCCCGCGTTGTAGCCGAGCAGGAACACGTAGACGCCCGAGAGGACCCAGAAACCGAAGCACAGCGATTGCAGCCGCGGCCCGCATCGACGGATTTCAGTCGTCGCGAGTGCAAGCATGACGAACAGTTCGAATGTGCCCCGCTGCGCGTTCACGACGTGGATCCAGATGGCCGGCAGATTCAGCGAAACGGCGACGAGTCCATAGGTCACAGCGGCGGCATGCCAGGCGTGCGGCCGAGTCACCATGAGCGCGATGGCGAGCCCGAACCCGTAGGTCAGCAGCACGGGATACGTGATTGCCGCGCGGCTCATCTCGGGGACGGTGGGGTAGTACTGTCCAGCAGCGACGCGCCGCCAGAGATCGGCAACTCCCTGCCATGGCAGTCCGAGGTCGGGCGGATGAAACAACAATCCCCGCAGTCCCCGGTCGGGATAGAGCACCCACGCCACGTAGCACCGCCACGCGACGACCACCGACACGGCGAGGACGCCCGCCCACCACGCCTCGCGCCGCTTGTGGCGGACCGCTTCGGCGGCCAGGAAACAGCCAACCGCGACGACGCCGGTTTCGCGCGTGAGCAGCGACGCCGCAAACGCCCCTGACGCGGACAACCAGCGCGACCGCGCGGCCAGCATGATCCCGCCCAGAAGGAACGCCGCCGCGATCGGTTCCGGCAGCGTTGTCTGTGCCGACGACCAGAAGCCCGGGATCAAAATCGCGAGGTCCTCCGAGCGCGGCGGTCTGGCCCGCGTCCTGCGCGATCCGCGCGAGCAGCATCGCGAACGCTCCGATGCCGCATACGACCAGCCACGTCATGGCCACCGGAAACCGCGGCCAGTATCCACGCGAGGCGACGAGCGCGAGCAGCGGGAAACCGATTCGACCGTAGCGATAGGGCGGGGCATCCGCGACGCCGCGGTACAGCCACGGCGTCGACGCCAACCGGCGCATGAGCGGATCGAACATCGCGAAGTACATAAATTGACCGTCGTAACCATGCTCCTGCAGCACGACGGCGTTCCTGACGTCCGCGCGATTGGCGAGGAGCGGGTTGTGGTCGAAGAAGTCGCGCGAAATCGAAAGGAGCCCACTGTAGTTTCCGCCGAAGTATTCGTCGACGCGCGCCGTCACGACGGCGGAGTACGCCATGAGCACGGCCGCCCCGATCACGACCGGCCTGGCCCAGGCCGATCGACCGGCGGCGACCGGCGCCGGCAGAAGCAGCCAGCGAGCGCCGCGCCAGATCCAGGGCAGGAGCAGCCAGAGGGACCACCGCGCGAGCGTTCCGCCGGATACGGCGACGAAATAGGGCGAGACGAGGTTCGAGAGCTGAATCGTCAGCAGCAGGAAGAGCATGACGGCTGCGACCACCCCATGCACGTATCGAATCGCGCGAGGCAGCGGCGGTGGCCACGGAAGCGCGAAAAGGACGCCGATGCCGAGACACACGACGGCTACCACCCATGGGTCAGGACGCGTCAGGCTCTTTGCGCCAATCGGCAGAAACAGGAAGTAGTTGGCGCCGCTCGTGTGACCGTGTTGCGTAGCGAGCTCGAGCGAGCGCAGCGTCCAGTTTGTTTTCTCGGACCGGACCGTCACGTCGTGGGGCACCGACTGATTCCACTCGCCGCGGAAATCGCAGTCGATCCGGCCGGATCGCGGCCGCACGGCTCGCTCGCAGACCACGCGGCCATCGATGCTCACCGTGATGCTGACCGGGGCGGGCGCGTCGACGGCGGCGATGACCGCGAACGGGCTCTCGAGCGTCTCCGCCAGGGGCGCGCGAGCCGTTGTCGCTCGAACGAAATTATCGCGAGGCGGTTGTGGCGCGTCGACGAGCACCGCCCGTGCGAGGCGCGCGCTCGAAAACGTGTGCGTGGAAAGGATCAGCGCGGCAAAGCCGGCGGCGAGCAGTGCAGCCGCCGGCCGCTGTGTCATGCCTTGTCGGCGGCCTGCTCCTGCAGCAGCGCCTTGCGGCTCAGGCGAATCTTGCCGGTCGGGTCGATGTTGATCACCTTGACCATCAGCTGTTCGCCTTCCTTCAGCTCGTCGCGCACGTCTTTGACGCGATGGTTCGCAATCTCCGAGACGTGCAGCAGGCCGTCGGTGCCGGGCATGATCTCGACGAACGCCCCGAAGTCCGTAATCCGCTGGACCTTTCCGAGGTACGTCTTGTTCAGCTCGGGTGTCGCCGTCAGCTCCTGGATGATCGAGATCGCCTTGGCGGCCGACTCGCCGTCCGCCGATGCCACATTGACCCGGCCGTCGTCCTCGACGTCGATCTTGACGCCCGTGCGCTCGATGATGCTGCGGATCATCTTGCCGCCGGGGCCGATGACGTCGCGGATCTTGTCGACCGGGATCCGGATGGTGACGATGCGCGGCGCGAACTTAGAGATGCTCTGCCGAGGCGCCGAGATGGCCGCAGACATCTTCTCGAGGATGAACATCCGGCCGCGGTGCGCCTGCTCGAGCGCTTTGGTCATGACCTCCGCGGTAATGCCGGAGACCTTGATGTCCATCTGCAGCGCGGTGATGCCCGCGGCGGTGCCGGCGACCTTGAAGTCCATGTCACCGTAATGGTCTTCCGCGCCCGCGATGTCGGTCAGGACGGCGTACTTGCCCGTCTTCTCGTCCATCACCAGGCCCATCGCGACGCCGGCTACCGGCGCCTTGAGGGGAACGCCGGCGTCCATCATCGACAGAGAGCCGCCGCACACGGATGCCATTGACGAGGAGCCGTTCGATTCGAGGATGTCGGAGACGACGCGAAGGGTATAGGGGAATTCCTCTTCCGACGGCAGCATCTGGGCGAGCGCCCGTTCCGCCAGAGCGCCGTGGCCGACCTCGCGCCGGCCCGGGCTGCCCATGCGGCCGACTTCGCCGACCGAGAAGGGCGGGAAGTTGTAATGGAGCATGAAGCTCTTCCACGACTCGCCCTCAAACGTCTCGATCTTCTGTGCGTCGTCGGCGGTGCCAAGAGTGCAGGTGACGAGCGCCTGCGTCTCGCCGCGCGTGAAGACCGCGGAACCGTGCGTCCGCGGCAGCACACCAGTCTCGATCCAGATCGGGCGGATTTCGTCGAACTTCCGGCCGTCGAGCCGCACGCCCCGGGTCAGCACCTCCTCGCGGAGAACCTTCTCCTTCAACTCCTTGAAGATGTGCTTGGCGTCCGCCCGCCGCTCGGCTTCGGACTCCGGAATGGCTGAGACGAGCTCTTTGAGCGTCGAATCAACGGTCTCGTAGTTCTCGAGCTTGTCGTGAATCCGCATCGCATTGGCGAGCGGTTCGAAGACCTTGCCCTCGATTTCCCGGTAGAAGTCCGCGGCGATTTCCTTGCGCGCCACGGCGAGCTTCTTCTTGCCCGACGCCTTCGCCAGGTCGTCGATGACGCCGACGATGTCCTTGATCGCCGCATGCGCGCGGTTGAGCGCCTCCACCACCTGGGCTTCGGTCACTTCCTTCGCGCCGGCCTCGACCATCACGATGCCGTCCTTGCTGCCGGCGACAACGAGGTCCAGCTTGCTGACCTTGCGCTCGGCGAAGGTCGGATTGATCACGAACCGGCCGTCGACAAGGCCGACGCGGACGCCCGCGATGGTCTTCTGGAACGGGATTTCGGACAGCGCCAGCGCAGCGGAGGCGCCTGTGAGCGCCATGACGTCGGTGTCGTTTTCCGCGTCCGCGGAGAGGACGAGCGCAATGACCTGCGTCTCGTATCGCCAGCCTTCCGGAAAGAGCGGGCGGATCGGGCGGTCGATGACGCGGCTCGTCAGGACTTCCTTTTCCGGCGGTTTGCCCTCGCGCTTGAAGAAGCCGCCTGGAATGCGGCCCGACGCGTAGGTGTACTCGCGATAGTCCACCGTGAGCGGAAGGAAGTCGATGCCTTCCCTCGGGTTCGCCGCCCGGCACGCGGTCACGAGCACGACCGAGTCGCCCATGCGCACGACGACCGAGCCGCCGGCCTGCTTCGCGAGTTTTCCTGTTTCGAGTTGGAGTGTCTTGTTGTCGATACGTACTTCGCGGGTAGTCATTTATTTGCGGATGTTGAGGCGCTTGATCAGGTCCGCGTAGCGCTGCGCGTCCTTGGTCTTGAGGTAATCGAGGAGCCGGCGCCGGCGGCCGACGAGCATCAGCAGACCGCGGCGCGAGTGATGGTCCTTCGCGTGGGCTTTGAAGTGCTCGGTCAGGTAATTGATGCGTTCACTGAGAAGGGCTACTTGAACTTCAGGAGATCCGGTGTCGCCATCGTGGGTCTTATAACTGCCAATCAGCTCGGTCTTGCGGTCTTTGCTCAGGGCCACCTTGTTGGGTCCTCCACGAGCGCCCCAGAGAGCCTCCAGCCACCGGATGCGCCGTATACGCCGAATTCCGTTACTCGTGCAAGATCAACATGTTACCTCAGAATCACCGATGGATGCAAAAAGCCTTCAGTGCCCGCCGGCT
>DASQHH010000157.1:0-2337 GCA_035632195.1 Vicinamibacterales bacterium | reverse complement strand
GCTGTTGATGATGCCCAGGATGTAGGAGGACATACGGTTGTTGCTCTTCGCCGCGTCGCGCACGATCGCGCGCACCGTCGGCATGTCGGTGAATTCGACACGCCGGCCGAGCGCGTAGGTCATCAGGTTCTCGGTGAAGCTGCGCAGCAGGATGTCCTGGTGCTTGAGCAGCGCGTCGCGCAGCCCCGCCGGGCCGTCCATCTTGGTCCCGTCGTAGAGCGTCCCGACGACGTCGACCGGCACTTCGTTCTCTTTGATGCGCCACGCCCCGGTGACGTCGAAGTTGTCCAGCGCCAGGCCGAGCGGATCGATGACGCGGTGGCACGACGCGCAGTTCGGATCCTTCCGGTGCTGCTCCATGCGCTCGCGCGTCGACAGGCGCTTGCCGCCCTCCTCGCTCTTGGTCGATTCATCCAGCAGCGGCACGTTCGGCGGCGGCGGCGGCGGCGGCGTGCCGAACAGCACGTCGAGCACCCACTTGCCGCGAAGCACGGGAGAGGTGCGGTCCGCGACCGACGTCAGCGTGAGGATGCTGCCCTGCCCCAGGATCCCCCGGCGGTACGGCGGCAGCGTCACGCGGCGGAAGTCGCTGCCGGTGACGTTCGGGATGCCGTAGTGCTTGGCGAGCCGCTCATCGACGAACGTGTAGTCCGCGGTGATGAGATCGAGCACGCTGTGGTCCTCGCGCACGATCGAGTCGAAGAAGAGCTCGGTCTCCTTCTGCATCGACGAGGCGAGCGTATCGTCGTACTGCGGATACAGCAGCACGTCGGGGTGAATCTTCTCGAGGTCCTGGAGGCGCAGCCACTGGCTCGCGAAGCGCGTCGACAGCGACTCGGACCGCGGATCCGCGATCATCCGCTTGACCTGCTTCTGCAGACCGGCCGGCGTCCGCAGCGCGCCGGTGTTCGCCGCGCGCAGCAGCTCCGCGTCGGGCACCGTGTCCCACAGGAAGAACGACAGGCGAGAGGCGAGGTCGCGGTCGCTGATGCGATAGGGCGCGGAGGCGTTCACCGCAACCGTTGCCGGACGCTCCGTGCGGAACAGGAACTTCGGGCTCGCGAGCATGGACTGGAGCGCGAGCCGGACTCCGCCTTCGAAGTCTCCCGCTTTGCGACCCTTCTGGTAGAACTCGAGCGCATCCTGGATGTCGTCGGCGTCCGCCGTCCCGCGATACGCGGTGTCGGCGAGGTGCTTGACGATGTCGGCCGCGCACGACTCTTCCTGGCTGGGCGACGTCGGGCGGCACGTGAAGATGCGCTTGCGGCTCACGGTCTCGGAAACGCCCGTGACTTTCTGCGGCCCGAGCACGGTCATGTCGCGCATGTGCGGCAGCGCGGTCACACCGAAGCTGATGTCCACGTCCGCGAGCGAATTCTCGAGCGGCGCGATCAGGTCGTCAACCGGCCCTTCGATCTTCTGCACGAACGCGGCGGTGACGCGCTGCGGCCCCGCTTTGATGTAGATCGGCGGCGTCTTGAGCTCGAGGCTGTTCTGCTGGTCGGTCTCGCTCATGTTCGGCTTCACCTCGAGCAGGGCAACCCGCTCGCCGTTCACCGATACCTCCAGCTGCTCGTCGATCTTCATCGTCAGCATCGAATAGCGGCCGAAGAGCCCGCCAAGCGGCTCGTAGTGCATCGACGCCTTGATGACGTAGTCGCCGTCGGCCGGAAACACGTGCACGACCGACAGTCCGCCGCGGGTGCCGACGGGCGCGCCGTCGACCTGCCGCATCTGGCCGCCGAAGCGGCCGATCTTGTAGGTGACCGACGTGGGGCTCGCGTTCCGGTCGCCGACCGCGAGGCGGCTGATCTGACTCGCAGCGCGCAGATACCCTTCCATGAGCGCCGGCGAGAACGTCTGGACGTCGGCGACGTTGTCGAAGCCGCTGCTGATGGTGTCGGGCGGCAGGTACGCGGAGACGTCCACGTCGATGCCGAGCAGGTCGTGGACGGCGCGCGCGTACTCGGCACGGTTCAGACGCTGGAACGGCCGCCAGCCGGGATTCGGATTGAGCGCCGCGGCGGTGTCGAGCCGCGTCTCGAGCGCGGACACGAGCGAGGCAATCTGTTCGGCCTCCGGACGACGCGCGAGCGGCGGCGGCATCATGCCGGCGCGCAGCTTCTTGATCATCGCTTCCGCGACGTCTGCGTGCTCGACGGTATGCGCGGCGTCGAAATGCGCGAGCGACAGCTGGCCGGACTTCATCTTGTCGCTGTGGCAGCTCGACCCGCAGTACTTGGCGATGAGCGCGTTTTGATTCTCAACGGTCATGCCGGGCGCCGCGCCCGTCGCATGCGACGCGACCGGGCGAACAGCCGCAGGCTTCGGACCGGG
>DASQHH010000156.1:0-8111 GCA_035632195.1 Vicinamibacterales bacterium | reverse complement strand
CGCCTCATCACACCGCCCGACGTCCAGGGCGCCGCCGTGACGGCCGTAGCCGCCGCAGGCATCGTCGTCAACATCCTGGCGGCGTGGGTCCTCGCGAAGGCGAACCGGCAGAGCATGAACGTCGAGGGCAGCTTCCAGCACATCATCACGGACCTCTACGCCTTCATCGGGACGTTCATCGCCGGCGTCATCATCATCTTCACCGGCTACGACCGGGTGGACGCGATCGCGTCGCTCGTCGTCGCGGCGCTGATGTTGAAGTCTGGATTCGAGCTGCAGAAGAAGGCGGTGCGCGTGCTGCTCGAAGGCGCTCCCGAGGGCATGGCACCGACCGACATCGGCGTCGCGATGGCGCACGGAGAGCACGTCAAAGAAGTCCACGACCTGCACGTCTGGGAGCTCGCGCCGGGGCACCCCATCCTGACGGCCCACGTCCTCGTCGACCACGGCACGGATTGCCACGCGATCCGTCGGTCGCTCGAACAGATGCTCAAGGACCGCTTCCACATCGACCACACGACGCTGCAAGTCGATCACGTGCACGAGCGCCTGCTGTCTATCCAACGCGGCGGCGTGCGGCCTCCGACGACGATTCAGTGACGCTGCGATGCACCGACGTGACGACGCGCGCGTATTGCGCGTTGACGGGACTGCTCCGCGAATCCGTCTTCGGCCGCCGCGTCCGAAGTCCGTCTCCCCTGCCGCGTCCCATCGCATCACGGCGCGGCCGTCCGACGTACAGGTCCGGCAAACGGCTCCGCGCGGACGGCGACTCGCCTTCCGGACGAACCGACGCGCTGAGCTTCGGAGCCTGAGACGAGCCGTTGAAGGCATTCCGTCGTGATACGGTGCTCGTTTTTCCGGCATGCCGTCACGGCTCACCGGAGCGATACGTCGGTCCGGCTGACCGCGCGTCTGCGACGTCCTTAGGACGTCAGCGTGAAGTTGACGGTGACGGTGACGATGCCCTCGAAGCCGATGGCGGTGTAGCGCCATTTGCGGACGGCGTCGACGGCCGCCTGAGCGAAGGCGGCGTTCGTGGACTGCAGCACCTTGATGTCGCCGATGGTGCCGTCGGGGTGAATGATGGCGTCGAGCACGACCTGTCCCGGCAAGCGCGCCGACTGCATCACCGCCGGATAGATCGGCTGGACTCTGTTCATCAGCGTCAGGCTGCCGCCCGCGCCGAGGCGTACGGGACCGCTGCCGGGCTGACCGGTGCCCTGCACACCGCTGGTGCCGACCGACTGCGCGGCGGCGTCAGAACGGTCCTCTTCCCTGGGCGTCGCCTTCGCGGCGCGCGCGAGCGTCGTCTCTCTTGGCTTGGGTGCCGGCGCCGCCTTTGGCGCGGCCGGCGCTGCGCCGACGGGACCAGGGACGTACGCCGCAATGCCCGCGGTCATCATTCCCGCGGAGTTCACCCGCACCGGCCGGGTCTTGATGTGGATCAGGATGCCGAGCAGCAGCACGTGCAGCGCGACCGTCACGACCGTCATTGCGCGGCCGTGGCGTGGAAACATCGCCGTACTGGCGCTCGCGAATTCCAGGTCTCTCATCCTATGGATGAGGGAGCAAATCCTCTGCCAGGCCGGCTCAGCGGTCGAGCGACTCGAGGAGGTAAACTGGACCGTTTTCCGGCCCTGCAGCAAGCATCCGATCCCAGTTCTTCAACGTCCGATGCATGCGCCGCCGGCGCGTCCGCAGATCTGCAATTTCGGATTCCACTTTCGTCAGCATGACGCGCCCCGCGTCGTGCACGCGCTCGCACGGACGCCCACCGGTGTCGCGCACGCGAAGGGCCCGCGCTGCATGGGCTGCGCTACTGTCCGGCGCTCAGCTTCGTGACCGACCCTTTCTCTTTCGAGCCGGGCTTGTCGCTCCAGTCGACGGACGTGCCGTCGGCGAGCTTCTCGTGGACGGTCCAGTGCAGCTCTTTCGCCGCGTCCGGATTCTTCGCCGTGAAGACCAGCGCGAGATACTTGTTGGGCTGGACGTCGACCTGCCACGTGATGCTCGTGATGCGGTCGCCGGACTTCTTCGGGGTCGCCGCGCCGGCCGCCGGCTTGGCGATCTCCGTCACCGTCACGCCCTCGGGAATCTCGACTTCGACAGACGACGCCGCCACCTTGAGCTCGTTGTGCACGCGCACTTCGTACTTCTGCGTAGCCCCGTTTTTCGAGACCGTCGGCGACACCATCACGTGCGCGGACAGGGACGCCGCCGCGAGCACGCCCATCGCGACTACTCCGGCCGCTGTTCTCGTTCTCATGAGATTCACTCCTGCCTACATCTTATGACCCATCGCGTGCGCCATCCGCATGTTCCACATCCGCCCCATCGGCCCCGCTGGCGGACGCAGCCGGAAGAACAGATGTAACGACAGCGGGTGGGCGCCATACACGGGCTGCAGCACATCTGGAACGCCGTACAGCGTCAGGTCCGCGCCGACGCCACCCTCGAAGCCGCGCCACTGGACGATATCGTGCACTCCGCCAAGCGTCACCGCGAACACGTTCGAGCCGGTGTCAAGAGCCGCGGCCGATTCGATCCGTCCATAGATCGTGTTCAGCTGCAGATGGCGCGCGCCCTCGGCGAAGAACGCAGTCTGGCCGCCGAAGTCCGTCGCGTTGTGGCCGAACCCCGCGCTGACAGCCGTCAACGACTCGCCGTCCTTCCGCATCCATGAGCCGGATATCGTCGTGCGCGTGATGTCGTGCCCGGGCTCGAGCTGTTCGGGATCGCTGAGATGTCCGCTCGACGCCTGGAATTCCCAGTCGTCGTTCGGCTTGAACCAGACCCGTCCCGAGTACGAGTCGAGGCGGCCGAAGTCGAAGTCCCAGCGGTTCGCGTCTGGCTCGCGGCCGTTGAAGACGGAGCCCTCTACGACGAACGGTCCGTGATCGACGGCGGCGGTGACGACGCCGTACGAGATGTGCGTCGAATCGAACGTGTGGTGGCTCAGCGGCGCCGAGGGATTGTCCATGGCGGACGCGCGATGCATGTACGCCACGGGCCCGAGCGACGGCTCCCCCGCCGGGCCGCCGGCAAGCGTGAGCCCGGTCGACGGGGTGATCGGCATCCGCCAGCTGGCGGCGAGCTGCATGAAGAAATCATGCGGATGCTGGCGGTCCACGAAGGGATTCCCGTCTATAGCCTCGCTCGACTGGAACAACTCGCGGTAGCCGTCGCGTCCGACCGTGGCCGGATCGAGGCTGAACATGCCGGTGAACGTGAAGCGTCCCTGCGACGTGTCGCGCGACGCCATGCCCATCCACCAGTTCGGCGCGACAATCTCGGTGCCGCCGCGGTCGCTGCCCTGGTGATTGAATTCGAGAACGAAGACGCCGTCCTGCGCGAACGTCCAGCCGGACGCCGGCGCCATCATCATCTGCGAATGATCGTGAGCGGGAGCATCCTGCGCGGACGCGGAAACGGCGCGCATGAACGCGCACGCGAACACTGCCGCCACAATGCGGCGTACACACACCATGAGTCCCTCCAGTCGAAGGTGAAGGCGAGGACGTGTGTGCGTTTAGATTCGGAGCGGACTTGACTGACGCGCGAATGCGAAGGGCGGCGACTCACCGCTGGTGACGCACCCGCGCCCGATCAGGGGGGCCGGCGCGGGCGCCGACACCGGCGCCCCGAGCACGAGGCGAGAGTCCGCGTGCGGCGTCGCGGCCGGCGTCGCGGCGGTCATGCGATGCGAGTGGCCGCACGCAGCCGGAACCTGGGCGATGCGTGCTCCGGACGCCGCCGAGTGGTGACAGGACGGAACGGCCTCAGCTGCGGGTTTCTGCAACTCGCACGTCCCGAGACACCGATCGAGCGCGAACGGCAGCGCGGCGAGCGTGCACGCGAGCGCCGCGGCCATCAGTCTGCGCATGCCCACCATCATACGATCCGCCAGGCTCCCTTGAGGTTCGGACCCACCCAGATCGCCAGCGCCGTGCCGCGAGGCGCGTCGCCCAGCAGTTGCACGACGAGCTCGGTCTCGACGCTCGAGCACGAGTAGCCGCGGATCTCGGTACCGTTCAGCCAGGCGTCGCCGTAGCGGTCGATCATCCCTTTTCCCTTGAGATCGTTGCGCACCAGGCGCGACCAGGATTCGTCATCGACCCCGGGAGTCACGCGGATCGTGACGAATCCGCCGTCGTTCTCGTGCAGGGGGCCTGAGTATTTCGAGCGATGGCGGAGTCCGGCCAGCAGGTCGCTGAACCGCGCGACCGGCGTCGATTCGACCGCGGAGGCGGCCAGACGGTCGGCGTGCCGGCGCTTCTTCGCGCGATGGTCCTCGCCGAGCGCGGCCTCGCCTGCGTACGAGCCCTCGCGCCATTCTCCAGGCGCGAGGACGTCGCCAGCGCCGAGCGCGACGAACGCGGCGCGCGGCGAGAAGGCTTTCGCCGCGTGCTGCAGCGCCTTCTGATCGGCGGCGCCGAGGCCGGCGTCCTTGTGCGTGTTCGTCGCGGCGCCGTCGCGGTAGTAGTCGATGGTAACGCCGCCGTCCGCGGCAAGGTCCGCCACGGCGCCGGTCAGCCGGGCTTTCGCCGCCCACGCGCGTGCGATCTGCGAAGCGTCGCCCTTGGCGACCGTCGTGCCACCGATCAGCGCCTCGCCGCACCGTGTGCCGTCAGGCGCGGCCTCGCCGTCGGCGACGCCGAACGCTTTCCGCATCGACGCACGCTGGTCCGCCGCCGCGGCCACCAACACGAGTGATGCGGTGGTGGTTTGCTCCGCGAGTTTGAACAGCCCGTCGACATAGGCGTGGCCGTTCGCCGCCTCGCATTCGAGCGCGAGCGTGGAGAGGAAGAGCGGGTCGCGCGGCAGCGTTTCAGGAAAGTGAGCGAGGAGACGCGCGATCGACGCGCCGGTGCCAACGCCGCCCTTGTCGCTCCCTGTCGTCAGCCGGTCCAGCGCCGCGCCGTCGCAGATGTCCCAATAGATCGCGGCGGCGCGGAATCGCTCTCGCGAGGGTCCGGACTCTGGCACGCCCATGCCGCCTTTGAGATCGACCGCTGCTCCAGCCACCAGGCGCGCCACCTCTCCTTTACCCGGTTTGGACTTCGACGGCAGTTTCGCGCCCTGGAGCGGTTCGAGCTCGTCGTTGACGTTCTTCAGCAGCTTCTTGTCGACGGCGCCTCCCGTCAGCAGGGCGCGAGCGACGGATTCGAAGTCGTTCCACCGCGACGCGATGTCGGGCGACGCGAAGTCGCGCGCGCCGGGGAGACCGAAAGCCTGGAAGCAAGCGGCGACCGACAGCTCCGGCTTCGCGAGCTCTTTTCGCAGCGCGTCGAAGTCCGGGGCGATCGCGCTGCCGGCCAGGGCGGCAGCGAGCGCCTCGACGAATCCGCCCGGACGGGCCGCTCCGCCGGCGACGCGCGCGCGGACGGAAAACGGACCGTACAGCGTCGGGCGAGCGCCGGGCGCGGCTGAGCGCGCGACAAGCGCGTGCAGCGCGTGCCCGAACGTCCAGACGGCCACGTGATCGCCGCCGTGACCGCGGGCGACCTCGAGGAAGAGCGCCCGTTGCGTGCTGTCGTCCTCGCCGAACGCAAAGGCGTTGGCGTCGCCGTCATTCTTGACGAACGCGTGCGCGCCGCCGCGCTTCAGCCTGGCAGCGGGAACTGCCGTGAATCCCCCCGAATACCCGGTGAGGTTGGCCAGACTCATCTTCGAGTCGAGCCTCAGCGCCTCGTGCACGGATGCAGAGTCGATCGATGGCGGTGGCCAGTGCCGTCCGGACGCCTGCCAGTCGTTCCAGACGCGCTCCGTCCAAGGCTGTGCGGACGCGATCAACTGCGGCTCCTTGCGGGCGCGCGCGTCCATCATGTTCGTCGACAGCCCGGTCCCCAGAGGAAAGCGGGGAACCGCGGCACGTTGATCGGCGGGCAGGGCTTCCCACAACTCGGTCCACTTCCAGTTGGCGATGTGCAGCCAGCTCGCGACGATCACGAACCATTGTTCGTCGTGTGCATCGGGGACGGCGCGCTGCGGTGCGAGCAGGAACGCGAGCGTAGCCATGTGCGGAGATGAGCGGGGCCATTGTAGCCCCACGACTCAGCTAGATGGAGCGGTGCAAGGCTCCCGCGGTTGCGATCCCGGGGCGAAAGACCGGCGCGAAGCGCCACGGCTGCGACGTGTGCAGGCGGTCTGCGGCGGGCGCGTCGACGGGCTTGGACAGGTAGAACCCCTGCGCGTACTCGCACCCGAGCGCGCGCAGCGACGCAATCTGCGCCAGGTTCTCGACGCCTTCGGCGACCACGTCCATGTTGAGGTTGTGCGCCAGCGTGACGATGGCGCGGACCATCTCCCAGCCGTCCTTGTCGATGCTCATCCGGTTCACGAACGAGCGATCGATTTTGACCGTGTCGACCTGCAGCTGGTGCAGGTGGCTCAGCGATGAGTAGCCGGTGCCGAAGTCGTCGATGCTCCAGGCGACGCCGAGCGCCGACAGGCGGCCGAGCGTCACCTGCGCGTCGCGCACGTTTCCGATGAACGCGCTCTCGGTGATTTCGAGCTTCAGGTTCGATCCCGCCAGCCCGGTCTCCGTGAGGATCCTCTCGACGTCGGACGCGAAGTCGCTCTCGAGAAACTGGCGGCTCGAGACGTTGACGCACATGACCGCGGACGTGCCGCCGTTGAAGCGCCGCTCCCACTCCGCCATCTGCGAGCACGCCTCGTGGAGGATCAGCCGCCCAATCGGCACGATCATCCCGGTGTCCTCGGCGACATGGATGAATTCCAGCGGACCGATCAGCCCGCGCCGCGGGTGGCGCCACCGGACCAGCGCCTCGAACCCGGCGATCCGGCCGCTGTCGAGCGAGACGATCGGCTGGTAGTGGACGACAAACGTGTGGTCGCGGATGCCGTTCCGGAGGTCGGTCTCGAGCCGCAGCCGCTCCACGGCGCGGTCGCGCATCCGGACGTCGAAGAGCTCGACGGGCGCGCCCTTGGCCTGGGCGCGATGGAGCGCCGTCGACGCGTCGCGGAGGATTTCTTCCGGCCGCCGGTATCCTGTCGTGCTCACCGCGATGCCGACGGTCGCCGACGTGAACAGCTCGTGGCCGTCGATGACGAACGGCTTCTCGAGCGCCCGTCGCAGGCGCTCCGCGCCGCGCAGGGCGTCGCGGTCGCCGGAAATGTCGTCGACAAGCACCGTGAATTCGTCGCTCGCGATGCGGGCGAGCGTCACGCCGGGATCTTCCGGCGAGACGACGTCGGTCGGACGCAGGCTCGACTGCAGGCGCTGCGCGACCGCCACCAGCAGGCGGTCGGCCGTCATCGGACCGAGGCTGTCGCCGACGACGCGGAATCGATCGAGGCTCAGCGCCAACAAGGCAAACGTGTAATTCCGGCGGCGGTCGATGCGCTTGATCGCGCGGTCGAGCAGATCGACGAAGAGCAGCCGGTTAGGCAGACCGGTCAACGCATCGGACACTTTGGTGTCGGTGATGTCCGTCATCGAGCCGGCCAGGCGCGTCGCGACGCTGTTCTGGTTGCGAATCGTCGCGGCCCGGCACAGCACCCACCGGAACGTGCCGTTGCGGTGCAGGATCCGATGCTCGGATTCCCAGTTGCCGCGGCCGCAGGCGAGATGCGTCTGCAGCGACTCCTTCACCGCGGCCACGTCGTCCCGGTGGACGCGCGTGAACCACTCGTCCGGGTTCGCGCTGACGTCCGCGTCTTCGCAGCCGAGCATCGCTTTCCAGCGCTCGGACCAGCGGACCTCGTTCGAGATCAGGTTCCAGTCCCACAGGCCGTCGTTGGCGCCTTGCAGCGCGAGGGCGTAACGCTCCTCGCTCTCGCGCAGGTCGGCAATGGCGCGACGGTGGGACAAGTGCGTGGCGATGCGCGCGAGGGCGACGGGTGAGTCGATCGGCTTGCTGACGTAGTCGTTGGCGCCCAACCGGAACGCATCGATGACGTCAGTGCCGTCGTTGCGGGCCGTAACCATGATCACGGGGAGTTCGTGAGACGGGTGGGCGTCTCGGATCTGCGTCAGCAGCTCGAAGCCGCTGCCGGGCCCGTCGACGTCGATGAGCACGAGGTCGTATTGTTCGCGGGCGGCCAAAGCGAGCGCTTCATCGGCAGTGGCAACGGCGGTCACGGCG
>DASQHH010000155.1:0-5678 GCA_035632195.1 Vicinamibacterales bacterium | reverse complement strand
CGTGGATGCGGATTCCGCGTTCAGCGCGAGCGACTTGCGGTACTCGTCAATCGCGGCGTCGAATCGTCCGTCCTCGATCGCGAGGTCGCCGACCGCGTCGTGGCGCAGCGGGTTGTCCGGTTCCTCGCGCACCAGCCTCGTATACGCGGCGACGTCCTCGCCGTACGCTTTTCGCCGAACGTCGGCGCCGAGGGCGGCGCTCTCAGACTCGACGGACGCAACCATCTGGATCCAGAGGTCGCCCATCTCGTCGGTCGTGTTCTGCCCCCACACGACGCGCTTCGGCGGCCGCGCGGGATTGCGAACGTTCGCCGCCGAGTTGTCGTACGTAAACCGCATCGCGATGCGCGATCCCTTCGGCGCGGCAATCGGCGTTTTGTACCGGTAAACGTCCTGCCACCGGAAGTCCCAGTCGCCGATCGTGATGAGAGCACGCTCACTGCCGTCGGGCAGCTGCAGCGCGGCCTCCATGCGCCGCGCGAGGTTGTGCGCGTGCGGCTGGATCGCGATGATCTGCACGTCCACGGGCAGCGTGTAGGAGTCGCGGACGACGTACGCGGAATCGCCGGCGGGGATATCGATCGTTTCGCTGCCGAGGCGGAGACCGACGGGCGTCCGCGTCGGCGGCTCGTCGGTGAAGTAGAACGCCGCGCTCACGCGAAGCGGCTCGGGCTTTCCTGTCGGCTGCATGTGCAGCTGGACGACCAGGTCGCTGCCCGGTTCGAGCCGCCACGCGGTGCCCGCCGGCGACGTTCGCGGCGACTGTCCCGGCGTCCAGCCGAGGAGCTGCCCTTCAGGGTAGCGCGCGTCGGGCACCATTCCGCCGACGTATCCCGGTTCGGGGTCGCGCTCGTCCAATCGTCGAGATGACTTCGTGCGATCGACGCCGATGCTGGCGTGGTGAACGACGCGCGGGTTGTCGGGACGGAATTCGAGCGCGCGCACGTAGCGCGCGCGCTCGATCGGAATCGGGAGCACGAACGTCCGGAACACATCGCCGCCGCCGGCGGCGACCGTGTACGGCTGCGGCATCGAGACTACGAGATCGGGCGTGCCGAGCTGCCAGCCGCTCTTCAGCCTCGCCAGTGCTGGCATCGGCGGCAGCTCCCGCGGGTCCCCTTCCGGCCCGCCGGCACTCATCCAACGGCGGAGCGTCTCGCGCTCGGACGGCCGCAGCTGCCGATCGTCTTCGAACTGGTCGACGGGGCCGAGCGGCTTCCACGGCGGCATGACGCGCGACGCGATGACCTTGTCGATCTGGGTCAAGCGCCTCTTGACGTCGTCATAGGTGACGAGGCTGAACGGACCGATCTCGCCGGCGCGGTGGCACGTCGCGCAGCGCGTCCACACGATCGGCGCCACGTCCTTCGAGAACGTCGGCGCACTTTGCATGACGGCCGCGGCGAGGAGCGGCAGCAGCATGAATGGGGCTAGCATACCGCCAGTGCCGCTCGTCATCTTTGCCGTCGCGTTTGCGGTCCGGCTCGCGCACGTATGGCAGATCCGGCGGTCGCCGTTCTTCGACGTGCTGCTCGGCGACGCGCGCGGCTACGACGCCTGGGCTCAGCAGATCGCCGCCGGCGACTGGATCGGGCGCGACGTTTTTTATCAGGCGCCGCTCTATCCGTACTTCCTTGGAATCCTCTACGCCGTCGGCGGGCGGTCCCTCCTCGCCGTCCGCGTCGTGCAGGCGGCGATTGGCGCCGGTTCGTGCGCGCTGCTCGCGGACGCTGGACGTCGGCTGTTCTCGAAGGCGGCCGGCATCGCCGCCGGCCTGATCCTGGCGTTGTACGCGCCGGCGATCTTCTTCGACGGCCTCATCCAGAAGTCGGTGCTCGACGTCTTCTTCGTCTCTCTCGCGTTGTGGCTGATCGCCCGCATCCGCGGCCACGAGAACAAAGACTTTCTGCCTCTTGGACTGGCGATCGGCGCGCTCGCGCTCACGCGCGAGAACGCGCTGGTGTTCGTCGTCGTGCTCGCAGTCTGGGCGCTCATGAGGAACATCCGCACAGCCGCCGCCTTCGCCGCCGGCGTCGCCATCGTCCTCGTTCCGGTGGGCGTCCGAAACAGCCGGATGCCGAACGGCGGCTTCTTCGTGACGACGTCGCAGTTCGGGCCAAACCTGTACATCGGCAATCACCCCGGTGCGGACGGGACGTATCAATCGCTCCGCTATGGCCGCGGCGCGCCGGAGTTCGAGCGGCAGGACGCCACTGAGCTCGCGGAACGGGCGTCCGGCCGGACGCTGACGCCGGGCGAAGTGTCGAGCTACTGGACCGATCGCGCGCTCGATTTCGTGACGTCGCGTCCCGGCGAATGGCTGAAGCTGATGGCGCGCAAAGCAGCGCTGCTCGGGAACGCGACGGAAATCGTCGACACCGAAGGACAGTCGTCCTATGCCGACTGGTCGCTGCCGCTGCGCGTGCTTTCGCCGATCGGGACCTTCGGCATCCTGCTGCCTCTTTCGGTCATCGGCGTCTTCGCCACATGGGGCGACCGCCGCCGGCTTGCTGTTCTGTACGCGCTCGCGCTCGCGTACGCCGCGAGCGTGATCGTCTTCTACGTGTTCGCGCGCTATCGGTATCCGCTCGTGCCGTTCGCGACTCTGTTTGCCGCGGTTGGAATCGTGCGGGTCGCGCGATCGGCGCCCGGTTTGAGCCGAGCGGCGCTCGCCACCGCCGTGGCGGTCGCCGTCTTCGCGAACTGGCCGATTGTGTCGGCCCAGAGCATGCGCGCCGTCACCGAGTTGAATCTCGGCACGGCGCTTCAGGCCGATCACCGTCTGGACGACGCGATCGTGCATTACCGGCGATCGATCGACCTGTCGCCGGACTATGCCCCGGCGTACAGCGATCTGGCGACCGCGCTCCGCCAGAAGGGGCGCAACCAGGACGCACTGCGCGCCTACCGCGACGCGCTTCGACTCCAGCCGTCGTTCGCGGCCGCGCACTACAACCTCGCCAACCTGCTGCTGGACGCGGGCGATGCAGGCGCGGCCATTCCGGAGTTCGAGCAGGCCATCGCCGGGGAGCCGGCGTCGGCGGATGCGCATAACAACCTCGGGCTCGCCCTCATTCAGGCTGGCCGGATCGACGAAGCCATCGCGCACTTCCGGCAGGCCGCGGCCCTCGATCCACAGTCAGCGATGGCGCTGCGCAATCTCGGCGACGCGCTTTCAGCCAAGGGCGATGAGTCGGCAGCGCTCGACGCCCTCCGCCGGGCTTCGCTGCTCGATCCGAACGACTCGGCGGTCCGCTACGACCTCGCCAGCGCGCTGCTGGAAGCGGGACGCCTGGACGAAGCGATCGCGGAGTTCCGGACGACGCTCAAGATCGCCCCGCAGATGGCCGAAGCGCACAACAACCTCGGCATCGCGCTCGGCTCTCAGGGAAAGATGGACGAAGCCATCGACGAATTCCGGAAGGCGCTCGCCGTCAAGGAGGACTTTCCAGACGCGCAGCGCAACCTCGAGACGGCGCTGCACGCGCGTCACCGGGGCTGAAAGGCGAGGAAGCGTCGTGAATTGTCGTCGAGCACGCGGCGCAGCACCGCCTCGCTGACGCCGGCTTTCGTCAGCATCGGCGCGAAAACGGTCACCGTCTGGGCGATGCCGGGCCCACCGTTCTTCTTCAGCGCGCGGCCGTTGCTGAAATCCGACGACAACAGCAGCTGGTCGGCGTAGCCCGCGTCCAGGAACGCAAGGATCGTCGTCACCTTCTGCGCGTCGGAGACGATCGGAATCGTCACGCGGTCGAAGCCGACGAAGACGCCGCGCTTCGCCAGCTGCTTCGGAATCTCCGCCTTCACGTCGTCCAGACAGCAGACATGCCCGATCGCGACGTGCTTCGGATCGGCGCCTCCGGCCTCGAGGGCGTCCAGCTGCTTCAACGCCGCATCCATCGGCACCGGCGTCGCGACCTGCCGCGTTCCGGTGTAGGCGTTGTGCGTGAAGATCGGGAGGCCGGTTCTGGCCTGCGCCTTCGCCACCGCGGTAAAGACTTTGCGCTCGTCGTCCGTCAGGACTCCGCCCTGCTGGCCAATCTCGCCGAACGCACCGAGCCGCTGCTCCTTGGCGTCGCGGACGAGCTCGTCGGCAATCTGGTCGGAACTCTTCGTCGCGATGTCGGGCGGATAGTTGCGCTGCATGTAGAAGCCGCCGCTCGCTATGATCTGGACGCCCGATTCCTTCGCGATGCGCGTCAGCGCGGCGAGATCGCGGTCCATGTCGGGATGGCCGCCGTCGACGATGCAGCCGACGCCGTCGGCTTTGGCGGCCTTCGTCTCGTCGACCATCAGAGCGACGTCGTCGCTGAAGCTGACGGGGACCGGACGTCCCTGCGCTTCAGCGAGCGCCTTCGTCATCGGATATCGGATCGACAGGTGCTCGTGGAACAGCGTCGCGCCGGCGATGTCGTTCGGCGAAATGTCCTTCAGCAGCGTGCGGACGATGGCGCCGCTCGGAAACGTCGTCGTCTGCTGTCCGCGCACAACGGCCACCGCAGACAACCCGGCCCCGGCGGCCAGCACTTCGAGACATTCCCGGCGCGTGAGTGTCATGCCTTCTTTCTCCAGCGGCTGAGTGTAAGCCCCTTGCCCTTTGCCGCAAAGTCCTTCGGCCGCGGCTGTCCCGCTGCGGCAATCAGGAAGACCGCCTCGCCCCCGGCCCACTCGAAGATGCCGGTGCTGATCTTCCCCTTCGCTGCGCCGCTCAGGTTCAGATAGTCGACGGCGATCGGCGACGCGCATTCGTCGAACCTCATCTTGACGTGCGCCATCACCTGACCGCCGAAGACGACTTTCATTTCGTTGCCGTCCGTCGTGCGCGAGCCGAACGCCAACCACTCGGCCTTCATTGGCTGGCCGTCGGTGACCAGCTCGGTCGCAGCCCATTCGCCCTGCAGCTTCTCGAGCAGCGGAGTCACGACACCGTCAAAGCCTTTCACGTCGACGGGCGCCGCGGCGCGCGCGGGTTGGGACGCTCCGGCTTTCGCCGTTCGCGTGCCGCCGGTCACGTTCGCCGGTCGTCCTGCGACGAGGCGCCGAAGCCGTTCGAGCGCGTGGCCGCTGCCCTTCTTCGTCGAGAAGCCTTTCGGCCGCGGCGCGCCGGCTAATCCCAGACACAGCGTCAACGTATCGCCGTCCTGCCCGAAGATGCCGTACGACTGATTGCCCGCTTCCGGTCCGTCGACGAACTCGATGTCGATGCGCATCGGGTCGGCAGACGCGTCGATGGTGAACACGCCGTCGTACGTGGCTTCGGGCGACTCCATGCGGAAGCGATCGCCGTCCATCTTCAGCCGCGACTGTCCGAACGCGGCCGCCGGCATCTCGTCGCCGTCGATCTGCAGTCCGACGAAGCGCCATTCGCCCTCGAGCAGGCGCAGATGCTCGACGTGTCGCGCGAGGGCAGGCCAGTTCTTGAACCCGCTGGCGCGCGCGACCGCCAGCTGCGCGTCGGCGAGCTTCGCCCTCGGATTGCGTTTCTTCAGCTCAACGAGCTGCTTCTTGGATTGACTGCGAAGGTATGCGAGATTCGGACGGAACGGAAGGTGTTCAGCCACGGCGCCTCCGATGCAGAACCTGGATCCGCGTGCAGGCTCCGGATTGACGGAGCGCGAGGCTATAGCCGAGCGAAAACGAACGATGAAGGTGAGTTGAACCCTTCCCGCGGATCCGGC
>DASQHH010000154.1:0-5838 GCA_035632195.1 Vicinamibacterales bacterium | reverse complement strand
GCAACCTGACTCCGCAGCCCGTTGCACCGACGCGATGGCGGTTTCAGCCGCCGTCCGAGTGGTCCGACGAGGACCTCGTGAATCTCGGCGCGGACCTCGAGCCGTCGACGCTCATCGCCGGCTACCGCCTCGGCGTCTTTCCAATGGAAGTGAGCGGTCTGCCCGGTGTGCTCGGCTGGTGGTCGCCGACGCCGCGCGGCATTCTGCCTCTCGACGGCCTGCGCGTCACCAAATCGATGAAGCAGAGCGCGAAGAAGTTCGAGATCCGCGTAGACACGTGCTTCACGCCGGTGATGCGCGCCTGCGCGGATCCGTCGCGCGAGAGCGGCTGGATTACCGACGAGTTCATCCGCGCTTACAGCCGGCTTCACGAGCTCGGCTGGGCGCACAGCATCGAAGTGTTCGACAGAGCCGGTACGCTCGCCGGCGGACTGTACGGCGTCCGCATCGGGCGCATGTTCGCGGGCGAGTCGATGTTCTTCAAGCAGCGCGACGCGTCGAAAGTGGCGCTCATGGCGCTCGTCGACCTCATGAAGAACAGCGGCATGACGCTGCTCGACGTTCAGTGGCGAACGGAACACCTCGCGACGCTCGGCGCGATCGAAATCCCGCGCGCGAACTATCTCGCGCTTGTCGCAGAAGCCACATCAGCGTAGAAGCCGGCGAACTCTCCAGGGAGCCGGCGGAAATCCGCAGAGTGCCGACTGAGATCCCCAGGGTGTCCGGGTGAAGTCTGCAGAGCGCTGGCCGACTTCCGCGTGAATTGGACTGAAAAGTCGGCGCGTCGGAGCTAAAGACAGGGGCGTCGTCCTGAAAAATGGACGCGCCCGACTGAAAACCGGCGGTGTCGGACTGAAAAGCTGGCGTGTCCGACGGAAACCAGGCCGCGTCGGGCGGAGAAGCCTGCGGGTCGGACTGAAAAACGCACGCGTCCGACCGCCGACCCGAGATATCCGAACGAAGAGTGGCCATGTCCGTCAGCCGGGATGCCGCGTCCCATTGAAAGCCAGGCGCCCCGGGCGAAGACATCGAGGCGCCTGCCTCAGAAGGGCGCGTGTCGCGCAGAGAAACCTGAGGGTCGGACTCCAAAACGGGCGCGGCGGGCCGTCAACGCGGAAAGCCGGAGCGAAGATACGCCGCATCGGTCACGAAACCCGGCGCGCCCGACCGGCGACCGGGCGCGTAGCACTGACCAGTCGACGCGTCGAGGCGAACACGTCCCGTGCCGGAGCTCAGACACGGGTCGTGGGAACCCGGAGAGGCGTGAGCGGCGCCCAGAGGTTCCTCGTCAGAGGAAGAAGGTGGTGCTCGGCGCCTTCAATGCCTGTCGTCAGGCCCCAGAAGTCTCACGGCGAGCCCGAAATGTTGCGCGTCAATCGATTTGCGAATCGAACGGCCGGGACGGTATCATCGAAGGTCCTACCGAGTGGCGAGGTAGCTCAGTTGGTAGAGCATACGACTGAAAATCGTAGTGTCGACAGTTCGATTCTGTCCCTCGCCATATCCCTTTCCTGACCGCACTGTCCGCTCGGAACACAGTCCGTCACCGTTGCCGCTTACGCCGGCCCCGTAAATGAACACAGCACTCCGCAGAGTGCACCCAGCACCCTGCGGACTGCACCCGGCACCCTGCAGACTGCACCCAGCACCCTGCGGACTGCACCCGGCACCCTGCAACTGTCAGAACTGGTATTTGACTGCGAGCTGAATGAGCCGTGGCGCGGCGGCGCGGACGATGTGTCCGAACGTCGCGCTGGCGATGTTGCCGTCCACCGCTCCGGCGCCGTCGAACTGCGGCGTGTTGAACACGTTGAACATCTCCAGACGGAACTGCAGCGCGTGCGCCGGCGTGAGCGACACCCGCTTCAGCAGCGTCAAGTCCGTGTTCAGAATCCCCGGTCCGTAAAAGAAGCGCCGCGGCGCGTTGCCCAGCTGACCGAGCGGCGGTATCGAGAAGCACGACGTGTTGAACGCGTTGCCCTTCGCGGGATCGTGGTTGATCTGCAGATCGCAGCCGGGTCTGTAGGCGGGGGTGTCGAGCAGGTGATTGTTGACCCCGTTGCCGAACGTCCCAAGTAGCGACGAGTCGGTGTCGTTGTACAGCGTGACCGGGAAGCCGCTGCTGATCCGCGTAATGCCCGAGAGGCTCCAGCCCTCCGTCCAGGCATTCGCGTGGTGCACGACGCGCGACACGGGCAGGTTGACGTTGTAGCTCGCGATGAAATTGTGCCGGATGTCGAACGCCGACGGCGCCCACGTCGCGTCGGGATTGAACGGGTTGATCTGCTCGCCGATGAAAGACGACGTGTCCATGGACTTCGCGAGCGTGTAGCCGAGCAGGAACCCGCCGCCCGAGCCGGTGTAGCGCAGGTCCGCTTCGAACGCGTTGTACCGCGACCGGCCGATGGTCCGCTGCGCCGTGATGCTGCCGAAGTCCGGCGCGTACGGCCGGGTGCCGTTGATTATCCGGCCCTCGGCGGTGGTGAAGACGCCGTTCTCGGCGAACGGCCCGCACGTCGCGCTGCCGGCAGCGACCTGGCGCTCGTCGCTCACGCTCAGACACAGCGCGGGGTTTCCGGGATTGGTCGGCTGGACGACGAGGATGTTGCGTCCCTGGCTGCCGACGTAGCTGGCCGTCAGCATCAGGCCGCCCGCGAGCTGCCGATCGACGGACAGCATGTAGTTGCGCGTGTACGGCACGCCGTTGTCGTAGTAGTAATACGGATCGGCGTTGACGGGGAGCAGGCGCGACCAGTCGACTGACGTCCCCGGTTTCGCGGGCGACGCGTCGAGCGGCGCCGGCGTGTGGGGAAACGGCTGGCCGTTGTTCGCGCCGTCCGCCGCGGTGATGAACGGCGTCTCGAAGAGCGGCGGCGCCGGACTCAGATAGTTTTCGCCGTACGGCGGAATGCTGTACATGATGCCGCCGGAGAGCCCCGGAATCGCCGTGTAGAAGATCCCGAAGCTGCCGCGAATGCTGCTCCGGCCGTCCTTGCCGAACAACGCGCCGAGCAGCCCGCCCTGGAAGTCCGGAACCCACGCGGCGCCGATGCGCGGCGAGAACACGTTGCGAGCCGGTGAAAGGGTGCGGCCGATCCCGGCGTCACCAGGGAAAAGGAATCCGGCGGGCGCGCCGGGGTACACGACCGACTGCCGGCCCGGCACGAATGTCTGAATCTGATTGAACGTGTCGTACCACGGCTCCATGTAGTCGTAGCGCAGCCCGTAATTCAGCGTGAAGCCGGAATGCACGCGCCAGCTGTCCTGCGCGAACGCGCCGCCGTAGCGGTTGCGGAGAAAGAACGGCGTCCCGGCGGCCTGGATGTAGCCGCTCGGCACGCCGAGCAGAAAGTCCGCGAAGTCCGATCCGGTTTCCGTTCCGCTGAACGAGAACGTCCCATTGAACTGGGCGTTCGGATTGATGTTGACCTGCGCGTACTCGAACTCGCCCCCCGCACGCACCGTGTGCCCGCCGATCACCTTCGACAGGCTGTCGGTCCAGTGCCACGTGTTGTTCACCTGATCGACGCCCGTCGTCGTCACGCCGATCGTGAACTTCTGAAACGCGACGTTCTCGACGCCCTCGAACTGCGGCGCCTGCACGACGATGCCCGGCGTGCCGGGACCGGTGACGAATCCCTGCGATGCGATCGGGACGCCGAGCCCGCCCTTCGGCGCGCCGATGTCGTTCGCGTTGCGCATGTAGCTGAAGTGGAATTCGTTGACGAGGCTCGATGTGAACACCTTGTTGCTGCTCACCGCGAACAGCTGCGCGCGCCCGATCGTCAGCGCGTCGAAGCCGGGAACCGTGGCGCCGCCCTGCTGCGTGGGGTACGGATTGTCGAGCCGGTAGTCGTCGATGAAGTAATACGCCGAGAGGAGGCCGAGGCGCGAGTTCGCGTCGACGCGCCACGAGCCTTTGTCGTCGCGGACCGTCTGCGGAGACGCGCCCGTCGAGAAGTCCGCCGCGCCGGTGTTCGGCGCCGGAATGTACTGCAGCAGGTGCTGCGCCGGCGCGGACCACGCCCGTTGCGAAATCACGGCGTTCGGCAGGACGCACTGCGCCGCGCTGGTGCACCCCGCTGAGTAATACGGTTCGCCGGGCCGGACCGCATAACCCAATCGCTGCGACAGCAGGTTCGCCCAGTACGGTCCATTCACCGATCCCGACAGCACGTCGGTGTTCGCAGAGAAGTTTCCCGCGCGTTCGGCGTCGGAGGGAACCGGGATCAGGCCCGTCTCGATGCCTTCAGTCGTCCGCGTGGCCTGGTAGTCTCCGAAGAAGAACAGGGCGCCCTTCCTGAGCGGACCACCGAGGGTCCCGCCCGGCTGCTGCTGCCGGAACTCGGCCCGGTCGGGTGAAAAGAAATTCCGCGCGTCGAGCGCGGTGTTCCGAACGAAGTCGAAAGCCCCGCCGCGCAGCGCATCGCTGCCCGACCTGGTGACGACGCTGACGATGCCGCCGTTGTAGTTGCCGTATTGGGGATCGAAGTTGCTGGTGAGGACGCGGAACTGATCCACCGAATCGAGATCGGGAACGATCGACGTGCCGCCGTTCATGCGCTCCTGCACGTCGCTGCCGTTGACCAGAAAGCTGTTCGACGATTCGCGCTGGCCGCTGATCGACAGGTTGCCGGGATTGAGCTGGCCGGACGGAGATACGGCCCCGGTCACGCCCGCCATGATGATCGAATCCGGCTGCAGCGTCGTCGCGGGTATGACGCCGGGCTGGATGGCGAGCAGGTCGGTGAAGCTGCGGCCGTTCAGCGACAGCGCCGTGATCGTGGCCGCGGGCACGACCTCGCCGATCTGCGTGGACGCCGTCTCGACGTGCACGGCGCTGGCGGAAACGGTCACCGTCTCCGACTGTCCTCCGACCGCCATCGTCACATCGACCTGGACTCGGCTGCTGATGTCGACGGCGAGATTCGTGCGCTTCTGGGTGCGGAACCCTTCGAGCGTGACCGTCAGGTCGTAACGACCCACCGGGACGCTCGGAAACGAGTAGTTGCCCTGCCCGTCAGTGGTTGCGTCGAATGACGTTCCGACCGCCAGATTCGTCAGGACCACTGCCGCACCCGGAATGACGGCGCCCGAGGTATCGCGGACAGTCCCGGCCACAGCTCCGTTGGCCTGCGCCAGCAGAGCAACGATCAGGAACCACATGCAATCGAAGCAGTGTAGCCCGATTGCAGGCGGCGAGTCGCGCGTCTAACGGTCGCGGAAGCCGGTGTTGCGCAGCCGGATCCACTCGTCCGGGTCGGTCGTGTTGTAGCCGCGCGCCTTCGCGTGATTGACGAAGCCCGGCGTGATGCCGTGGTCCCGCAGGCGCGTCAGCTGGTCGAGCGTCAGGTTCTTGTTGATCTCTCTCATGTCGGCGATATAGTCCGCCGTCACGCCGTGGTCCTTGCTGTGCACCACGTCCTCGATCGCGAGGTTCTTGAAGCCCTGCGCTGCAAGGTCCTTGACGTACGCCGGCGTGACGCCGTGGTCGTGCGCGCGAATCAGCTCTTCGGTGGACAACTTGTCGTAACCCGCGGACTTCATCTCCGTCACGAGCTGCGCACGGACGCCATGGTCGTGGAGGCGGATGTAGCCCTCGAGGTTCGGCGCGGAGAGGCCGAGGCCCTTGATCTCCTTGACGAAGTCGGGCGTCACGCCGTGGTCCTTCGCTCTGACCAGGTCTTCGATCGGGGCGTTCGCGAACCCCGCCTGCTTCATGCCGTCGATGTACTCCTTGGTGACGCCGTGGTCGCGGGTCCGCACGAACTCTTCCAGCCGCGCCTCCCTGAAGCCTTCGGCTTTCATCGCCTTGATGTAGTCGATGGTGACGCCGTG
>DASQHH010000153.1:0-6496 GCA_035632195.1 Vicinamibacterales bacterium | reverse complement strand
CGCGCACCGTTTCGCCGAAGCGCGCCTCGACCTCGGCGTCGCTCAGCGGCACGCCGAGCGCAAGCATGCGGGCGGAGTTCCGGAGCCGCCGCATGTGGCGATCGAACAGGAACGGGCGTCCGTTGTACGTGCGCAGGGTCTCATAGACGCCCTCGCCGTACAGGAAACCATGATCGAAGACGGAGATCGCCGCGTGCTCCTGGTCGAACACCCGGCCGTTGACGTTCACAGTCGCTGCCATAACCGCGAAAGTATATTATCGATTCCCAATGCGCGTGCTCAACTCCGCACAGATGCGCGAGGCCGATCGCCGGACGATCGCCGAGATCGGGATTCCGGCGCTCGTCCTCATGGAAAACGCCGGCCGTCAGGCGGTGGCCGCGATGGAAGCCATGTACAGCGACCTCGCCGAACGGACCGTCGCGATCCTGTGCGGGCGCGGCAACAACGGCGGCGACGGCTTCGTTGTCGCGCGCACGCTCGTGCAGCGCGGCATCGACGTGTCCGTGTTTCTGCTCGGCGGCGTCGCGGACGTCCGCGGCGACGCGCGCACCAACCTGGAGATTCTCGGCCGGCTCGGCATCACCGTCGTCGAAGTCGCGGACAGCCAGGCGTGGGAGCTGCATTTCTCCGAAGTCAGCGACTGCAACCTGATCGTCGACGCCATCTTCGGGACCGGCATCAACGCGCCGATTGCAGGACTCATCGAGTCGGTCATCGCCGACGTCAACGCGTCCGGCATTCCGGTGGTCGCCATCGATCTGCCGTCCGGGTTGACGGCGGATTCGCCGGAGCCGATCGGCCCGACCGTCGATGCGGCGCTGACCGTCACACTGGCGGCGCCGAAGCTGTCGCTGGTGCTGCCGCCGGGCGAGACGCTCGCCGGCGACATCGTCATCGCCGACATCGGCATTCCGGGAGGCGTCCTCGAAGCGCTCGAGGGGCCGCGCGTCGAGCTGTTGACGCGCGCGGCGATGCGCGAGCTCATCACGCCGCGGGCGTCGGACAGCCACAAAGGCGACTACGGCCGCGTCCTGGTGGTCGCCGGGTCACGCGGCAAGACCGGCGCTGCGCACCTCGCCGCGTGCGGGGCGCTGCGGTCCGGCGCGGGACTGGTCACGGTGGCCACCGCCGCCGAATGTCAATCGGTCGTCGCGGCGATGGGTCCCGAGTACATGACCGAAGCGATTGAGGATGGGTTCGACGGCCTCAATCCCGACTCGGCAGATCGGGTCATCGAAATGGCGCGCGACGTCATCGCCGTCGGTCCGGGACTCGGCCAGGCGCCGGGCACACGGGAGTTCGTCAAGCGGCTGGTCGATCGCGCGACGATGCCGGTGGTGCTCGACGCGGACGGACTGAACGCGTTCCGTGACGACCCGGACCGCTTGTCGGGACGCGAGGGCCGCGATGTCATCATCACGCCTCACGCCGGCGAGATGGCGCGCCTCGTCGGCATGTCCGCGGACGAAGTGCAGGCAAGCCGCCTCGACGTCGCGCGGAACTTCGCTGGCGCGCACCACTGCTACGTCGTGCTGAAGGGACACCGGACGCTCGTCGCGACCCCCGACGAGAAGGTATTCATCAACCCCACGGGCAATCCCGGGATGGCCACCGGAGGCACCGGTGACGTCCTGACCGGGATGATTGCGGCCTGGCTCGCGCAGCTCCTGGACGCCGAGGCCGCGTGCAAGATCGCCGTATACCTGCACGGCATGGCGGGGGATCTGGCGGAGGCGGACGAAGGCGAAGTCGCGATGACGTCCGCCGACCTCGCCGCCCACCTCGGCGACGCGCTTCTCGAGCTGACGGCACGCCGAAAAGTCGTCGATCGGAACGGCTCGTGACCGAGACGACCTCTTCCGAACAGGCGACCGCGGAGGTCGGCCGCCGCCTCGCGCCGAAGCTGTCGGCCGGCGACGTCATTCTTCTCTACGGCGATCTCGGGGCAGGGAAGACGGCGTTCGTCCGCGGCGTGGCCGAAGGCCTTGGCGTGTCCGGCGCGGATGTCAGCAGCCCGACGTTCACGATCGTGCAGGAATACCGGGGCGGCCGGCTGCCGCTCTTCCACGCCGATCTGTACCGCCTCGACAATCCGCGGGAGATCGACGACCTCGGCCTCGACGAACTGACAGCGGACGGCGTGCTCGCGATCGAGTGGGCCGAGAAGGTGCCGCGCCCGCTGTTGGGCGCGATTGTGGTCCGCATTGCGCACGGCGACGCAGATTCGCGCACCATCATTTTGACAACGCCGCCGGCTCGGCAATAATCTCCGCGGCGCCCAGCCCGAACAATCGAACGCATCTTCGAGGATTCAGCGATGGATCAATACAGGGTCGTTACGCCCGCCGGGAAGGAATACGGTCCGGTCGACCTGGCCGGCCTGGTCCGATGGGTGAAAGAGGGCCGCATCACCGCCGCGACGCAGATTCGCAAGAACGCGGACACGCCGGTCGCCGCGAGCACCCTGCCGGAGCTGGCGCAGATGTTTGCGGAGCCGGCCGCGGCGCCTTCGTCGCCTCCGGTCGTCGTGACGGTGCCGCTCCCGGCGGAGTTCAAGTCGTGGGAGTTCATCGATCAGGCGTGGCAGCTGGTCAAACCGCATTGGGTCCCGCTCAGCGTCATGTTCCTGCTGATGTCCCTGGTCGGCGCGGTGCCGTACATCGGCGGCTGCATCTCGTTCGTGATCGGCGGCGCGCTGCTGGTCGGAATCTACCGCGCAATCTTCGGCGCGCTCGCAGGCCGGCCGCCGACCGTCGATATGATGTTCAACGGGTTCGATCGCTTCGGCCAGGCATTCGTCGCGACTCTGGTATGCGGGCTGCTCATCGGCCTGGGCACGCTTCTGTTCATCATCCCCGGCATCATCCTCGCGATGATGTGGCTGTTCACGATGCCGATCATCGCGGAGACGAACCTGGACTTCTGGGGCGCGATGCAGGCGAGCGCGCGCCTGACCGAAGGCTATCGCTGGCCGCTGTTCTGCCTCTGTCTGGCGAGTATTCCGATCATGATCCTCGGCGTGCTGTGCCTGTGTGTCGGGATCTTCCCGGCGCAGGCGGTCATTTTCACGGCGTTCGTGCTGGCGTACCGGTTCCTCCAGTCGAAGAAGGGGGCGGCGGCGTGACGGCGCCTCCCGTTCGGCTGACGGCGGCGGTCCGGCGGGCGCGCGCCCGCGAGGCGGCGTTCGTATCCGGAATGCTGGCGTTCGCCGCGCTCACGAATCCGGACCGGCCGCTCCCGTTCGACGTGTGCCTCTGGCACCGGCTGACGGGGTACCGGTGCCTGACGTGCGGCCTGACGCGAGCGCTGTGCCACGCCGTCCAGGGGGACTGGACGGGAAGCTTCGCGTACCACCCCGCCGGCATCGTCGCGCTCATCCTGCTCGTGGGCTGGGCCGTCCGGTCTTCGCTCGAGGCATCGACGGGGAAAGCGATCTCGCTCGCATAGGGGGCTGCTCGCGGCTCTACCTGTTGACTTTCGACAGGTCCATCCTGTTGAATATCTACATGAGCGACGATCGCGCCGACATTCTTCGCGGAACCCTCGATCTGCTCATCCTGAAAACGCTGGACACGCTTGGACCGCTGCACGGCTACGGCATCGCGCAGCGGATCCAGCAGGTGTCCGGCTCGATGCTCTCGCTCAACCAGGGGACCCTGTACCCGGCGCTCCTGCGGCTCGAGCAGCGCGGCTGGATCCGTTCGAGGATGGGTGTCTCCGACAACAAGCGCAAGGCGCGCTTCTACGCGCTCACCGCGGCCGGCCGGCGGCAGCTGCAGCAGGAGACGGCCGACTGGCTGCGCGCCTCCGCCATCGTCAACAGCATCCTGGCCAGCCATGCGTGAATTCTTCCAGCGGCTCGCGGCCGTCGGACGCCGGGGGCGCCGGGACGCCGATCTGGACGACGAACTGCGGTTCCATGTCGAAGCGCTGACGCGCGACTACGAGAAGCAGGGCATGGTTCACGACGCGGCGCGCGCGGCGGCGCTTCGGGAGTTGGGCGGCGTCGAGCGGACACGCCAGTCGTGGCGGGATCAGCGCAGCTGGCTGCCGCTCGAAGAACTGCTGCAGGACGTCCGGTACGGCTGGCGGGTGCTGCGGCGCTCGCGCGGCCTGACGGTTCTCGCTGCGGCCATGCTGGCGCTCGCCGTCGGCTCGACGACGTCGCTCTTCACGGTCGTCGATGCGGTGCTGCTGGCGCCGCTGCCGTACGCGAAGGCGGACCAGCTGCTCGTTCTGACGGAGGAGTACATCACACAGCACGCGCCGAACGTATCGGTGACGCCGGGCAACTTCCTCGAGTGGCAGGACCGATCCAGGACGATCGCCGCCATGACCGCAATCGACATGCGGCAGCAGAACCTGACCGGCGACGGCGATCCGCAGCACGTGGTCGTCGGCGCGGTTTCACGGGGTTTCGCGCCGACCGTGGGCGTCCAGCCTGAAACCGGGCGCCTGTTCGCCGACGACGAGTTCGAGCCGGGACGCGAGAACATCGCGCTGATCAGCCACAGCCTGTGGGTCGAGCGGTACGGCGGCGGCGCCGTTCTCGGCCGGTCGATCGTGCTCGACGACAGGCCCTACACGATCGTCGGCGTCATGCCACCGCAGTTTCTGTTTCCGGCGCCCGCCATGCAGCTCTGGGTGCCGTTCCCGCTGACCGCGGCGGATCGGGAGAACCGGACCGGACACACGCTGGCTGCGGTCGCGCGAATGCGCGACGGCGTCACCGTCGCGACAGCGAGTCGTGAGCTGCATGCGATTGCGGAAACGCTGCGCCGCGACTTTCCAGCCTCGAACAAGGAGTGGGGCATCACGGTGACGCCGGCCCGCGAGGCGCTCGTCGGTCAGACGTCCGACGTTCTCCTGGCGATGGTCGGAGCGGTCGTGCTGCTGCTGCTCGTCGCCTGCGCCAACATTGCAGGTCTGCTGCTGACGCACGGCGTCTCGCGCAGCCGCGAGCTGGCGATTCGTTCCGCGCTCGGCGCCACCCGCGTGCGCGTCGTCCGTCAGCTGTTCACGGAAAGCGTGCTGCTCGCGATCATCGGTGCCGGGGCGGGCGTGGGCGTCGCCTGGCTGTCCAGCCCGCTGCTTGCGGCGCTACGGCCGGCAAATCTGCTGACGTGGAAGCCGGTCGCGCTCGATACGAGAGCGCTGGTGTTCTCGGCCGTCACGGCGGTTGGTGCCGGCATCCTGTTCGGCGTACTGCCGGCGTTCGTCGCATCGCGCACGAACATCGGCGCGGCAGCGTCGGAGCGATCGGAGGGTGTGCGCTCGTCGCGCATTCGACAGGCGCTCGTCGCAGCCGAGGTCGCCCTGGCTGTGGTGCTGGTCGCCGGTGCGGCGCTGTTCGGCCGGACGCTCGCGACGCTGACCGCCGTGGACCTCGGATTCCAGCCCGACAGCCTGGTGACGGTGCAATCCGCGCTGCCACAGACCCGATACGGCGACGTCCGTCGCGTCGATCAGTTCCACCGCGAGCTGTTCGATCGCCTGCGCGCACTGCCGGGGGTTCGTGCCGCAGGCGCGATACAGTTGCTGCCGCTGAGCGGCAACACGTCCGTGCGCCCCTATGTCGTGGACGGCGCGCCGGCGACGCCGCAGAGCCCGGTCGCGCACTACCGTATCGTCACGCCAGGCTACCTCGAGGCCATGCGGATTCCGCTGCGCGCAGGGCGGACGTTCACCGACGCCGATACCGCTGATCGCCCGCTGGTGGCGATCGTCAACGAGACGCTGGGGCGCCAGGGGTGGGGCGGCGTCAATCCGATCGGACGGCGGATCACGTTCGGCGGCGGCTCGGGGCCCGACGTGAAGTGGGCCGAGGTCGTCGGCGTCGTCGGTGACGTCCGCCATTTCGGCGCCGGCACGCCGCCGGTTGCCGAAATGTACTGGGCCGACCAGCAGGTTGCCGTGGTGAAGAGCTCGACCCTCGATCGGATGCGGCGTCAGATGACGCTGGTCGTATCCGTCGGGCGCGGAGATCCGCTCAGCGTCGTGCCGTCAATCCGGGCCGCGGTGCAGGCCGTGGATCCCGATCAGCCGATCGCGTCCGTGCGGACGATGGCGTCGCTCGCGGATCAATCGATGTGGCTGCCGCGCGCGTCGGCGTGGCTGCTGTCGATATTCGGAACATCGGCCCTGGTCTTCGCGCTGCTCGGGGTCTTCGGCGCCGCCTCGTACGGCGTGGCGCAACGGCGGCGCGAGCTGGCGGTCCGAATTGCGCTCGGCGCGGAGAGCGGATCCGTCACGCGACTCGTGCTCGGCGGCGCGCTTCGCGCCGCAGCCGTCGGCATCATCGGCGGACTCGCGCTCGTGGTCGCGCTCGGCAAGAGCATCTCGACGCTGCTGGTGGGGGTGAAGGCGACCGATCCGCTGACGCTCGCCGCCGTCGGCGTGGCGCTTGCCGGAGCGACTGCGGCGGTCAGCTATCTTCCGGCGCGTCGGGCCGCGAGGATCGATCCGATACAGGCGTTGAGAACGGAGTAGGGGG
>DASQHH010000152.1:0-7274 GCA_035632195.1 Vicinamibacterales bacterium | reverse complement strand
GGTCATCGTGAAAACCTTCCCGATTCTGTCAGGACGGCCCGCACATGTCTAAGACCATTACCGTCGATCCGGTGACGCGCATCGAAGGCCACCTGCGCATCGACGTCGAGGTGGACGGCGGCGTCGTGAAGAAGGCGTGGTCGTCGGGGCAGATGTTCCGCGGCATCGAGCGGATCCTCGTCGGCCGCGATCCGCGCGAGGCATGGCTCTTCACGCAGCGGTTCTGCGGCGTGTGCACGACCGTGCACGCGATCACCTCGGTGCGCGCCGTCGAGAACGCGTTGAAACTCGAGGTGCCGCCCAACGCCCAGTACATCCGCAATCTCATCGTCGCGGCGCACGCGATGCACGATCACATCGTCCACTTCTACCAGCTGTCGGCGCTCGACTGGGTGGACGTCGTCTCCGCGCTGAAAGCCGATCCCGCGAAGACCGCCTCGCTCGCCGCCAGCCTGTCGGACTGGCCTGGTAACAGCACGACACAGTTCCAGGCAGTGAAGGACAGGCTGGCAGGCTTCGTCGCCAACGGCCAGCTCGGTATCTTCACCAACGGCTACTGGGGACATCCGGCGATGAAGCTGTCGCCGGAGGTGAACCTGCTCGCGGTATCGCACTACCTGCAGGCGCTCGAGTATCAGCGGAAGGTGAATCAGGTCGTCACGATCCTCGGCGGCAAGACGCCGAACATCCAGAACCTCGCCGTGGGCGGCGTCGCGAACGCCATCAATCTCGACAGCGACGCCGCGCTGAACATGGCGAAGCTGTATCAGGTGAAGGAGTTGCTCGACTCGGCGAAGCAGTTCATCGAGCAGGTGTACTTCGTGGACGTCTGCGCCATCGGCGCGATGTACGCGGATTGGCTGAAATACGGCAGCGGTGTCACCAACTATCTCGCGGTCCCGGACCTGCCGGCTGGCAACGGTGTCGGCAAGGTCACGACGTTCGACCTGCCGGGCGGGACCATCTTCAACGGCGATCTGTCGAAAGTGCAGGCGATTACCTCGTTCGAGGATCCTTACTTCCAGAAGAACGTGTCGGAGTGCATTGCGCACGCGTGGTACGACGGCGACTGGACGCGCCATCCTTTCGAGGAAGAGACGGCGCCCCGCTACACGTTCTACGAACCCGACAAGAAGTACTCCTGGATCAAGGCGCCGCGCTTCGACGGACACCCGATGCAGGTGGGCCCGCTCGCGCAGGTGCTCGTCGGTTTTGCAACCGGCCACGAGTCAACGATCAAGTGGGCGAAACGCACGCTGGAGACCGCGGGGAAGGTCGCGGGGACGACGCTGACGCCGGCCGTGCTGCACTCGACGCTCGGCCGTCATGCCGCGCGCATGATTCGCACCGCGGTGATCAGCGACATCGCCGACAAGCACTGGAATCTGCTCGCCGAGAATATCGGCAGGGGCGACACGCGGGTGTTCAATGCGCCATCGTTCCCGAAAGGCGAACAGCGCGGGTTCGGCTTCCACGAAGCGCCGCGCGGCACGCTGTCGCACTGGGTTGTCATCAAGGACGGTGTCATCGCGAATTACCAGGCCGTCGTGCCGTCGACGTGGAACGCGGGTCCGCGAGACGAAAAGAACCAGCCGGGGCCCTACGAAGCGTCCCTTGTCGGCAATCCGGTCGCCGACACCGAGCGTCCGCTCGAAGTGCTGCGGACTGTCCATTCGTTCGATCCGTGCATCGCGTGCGCGATCCACACGCTCGACGTCGAGGGGCGCGAACGCGCGAGCGTCCGCGCGCTCTGAACCATGCCGACCACACACGTATTAGGTCTCGGCAACGTCCTTATGGGCGACGACGGCTTCGGCCCTGCAGTCGTCCGCGCGTTCGAGGCGGAATACACGGTCGCCGGCGATGTGAGCGTCGCCGATCTCGGTACGCCTGGCCTCGATCTGACGCCGTGGCTTGCCGACGTCGAGAACGTTGTCATCGTCGACACGGTCAGGAGCGATCTGCCGGCCGGCTCGATGCGCTTCTACAACAAGGCGGATCTGCTCGGTCGGCCGCCTTCGGTGCGATCGGGTCCCCACGAGCCGGGGCTGACGGAAGCGCTGGCGACGCTGGAGTTTGCCGGACGCGCGCCGCGGACGGTGGCATTGATCGGCGTGGTCCCCGAGCGGATCGGAATGGACCTCGAACTGACCCCAGCCGTCCGAGCCGCGATTCCCGTCGCGGTCGATGCCGTCGCCCGTGCGTTGCGATACGTCGGCGTGCCGTTGACGCGGCGGCCGGTCGCCGCACCGGTGGTTCCCTGGTGGGTGACGTCTGAAGGCCAGAGGTCGGCATGAAACGCAGGAATTCGCCGGAAGCCATCAATCAATTCGTCGCACTGCCGGCGCTCGCTCTCGTCGGCCTGTCGCAGTCGGGCAGGAAGTTCGGCAACCTCGCGTGCCGAGAGCTCAGGGCGAAAGGCTACCGCGTATACCCGATTCATCCGCTGGCCGGAACGATCGAGGGCGTCCGCTGCTACCGGACCTTCGCGGATCTGCCGGAGCGGGTCGACGCGCTGCTCGTCGTCGTCACTCCCGAGTCGGCGATCGACGCCGTGCGCGACGCCGCAGCGGCCGGCATCCACCATGTGTGGCTCCAGCAGGGCGCCGAATCGCCCGAACTGCTGTCGCTGTGCGACTCGCTCGGCCTCACAGTCGTCTCCGGCGAATGCATCCTGATGTTTACGCGGCCGAAGGGTGTGCACAACGTGCATCGCTGGCTGCGCAGCGTGTTCGGCAGACTGCCGCGCACGCCGCCGGCTCCCGACATGCACGCGAGCTGACGCCCCCCAGCCAATCGACGTGCCGGATTTCCGGCACCCACTGCGCAACTCCTCGGAATTCTGTCGCAAAGGCGCTGGCAGTCCTCTTGCCTCGTCCAGATCGCCGCGCATGGCCATCGCGCATCTCGAAGGGCGGCGCATTCACATCAGGGGCACGGTCCAAGGCGTCGGATTCCGCCCGTGGGTCTATCGCACTGCCCATGGTGCCGGCGTTTCCGGCCGCGTGCGCAACGACTCTTCGGGAGTGACCATCGAGGCATTTGGCGACGAGGATCATCTCGGGCGGTTTATCGAGGAGCTGAGTTGTCCCCCGCCCGCTGCGCGAATTCTCGCGGTCGACGTGAGTGTCATCGCGCCGGAGCCGGCTGCCGGCTTCGAGATCGTCGCCAGCGCGCCCGCCGTCGAGCGCCGAGTGTCGATCCCGCCGGATCTGGCGGCCTGTCCGGACTGCGTCGCCGAAATCCTCGATCCGCGAAACCGTCGATATCGCTATCCGTTCACCAACTGCACCAACTGCGGCCCTCGATTCACCATTGCACAGGACGTCCCATACGACCGGGCGACGACGACGATGGCACCGTTCGAGATGTGTCCGCAGTGCCGCCGCGAGTACGAGGACGTCGGCGACCGGCGCTTCCACGCCCAGCCGAACGCATGTCCGGTGTGCGGTCCCCGGCTCACGCTCCACGCGGGCGACGGCGCACGGATTCACGCCGATGACGTGCTGGCGCTCGCGGCGCAGGCGCTGGTCGACGGCCTGATCGTCGCGGTCAAGGGCATCGGCGGCTTCCACCTGGCGTGCGATGCCACGAACGACGCCGCGGTGCGCCGGCTGCGCAGCCGGAAGCATCGCGACCAGAAGCCGCTCGCGGTCATGGTCGGCACGATCGACACCGCGGCGGCGATAGCCGTCGTGGGCGAAGCGGAGTGCACTCTGCTGACCGGTATCGAGCGGCCGATTGTGCTGCTCGAAAAACGCGACGGCGCTGCCATCGCCGAGTCGGTCGCGCCGCGCAACCGCATGCTCGGCCTGATGCTGCCGTACTCGCCGTTGCACCATCTGCTCCTCCAGGATGCCGGGCGGCCGCTCGTCATGACGTCCGGCAACCTGTCGGACGAACCGATCGCGTTCACGAACGAGGACGCGCTGGTGCGACTCGCCGGCATCGCGGATCTGTTCCTGCTCCACGACCGCGCGATCGCGACGCAGTGCGACGACTCGGTGACGGCAATCATCACCGGCCGGCCGGCGGTGCTGCGGCGCTCCCGCGGCTACGTCCCTCGCTCCATCGCCGTGGCGCGTCCGTTCGCGCGGCCGGTGCTCGCGTGCGGCGCGATGCTCAAGAACACGTTCTGCATCGGTTCGGGTTCCAGCGCATGGCTCGGACCGCACATCGGCGATCTCGAGCATCTCGACACCTACGAGTCCTACCGCGGCGCGATCGAGCGAATGGAGCGTTTCCTCGAGGTTCGGCCGGAGATCGTCGCGCACGACATGCACCCGGATTACCCATCCTCGACCTATGCGAAGCAGCGGCCGGAACGGCACAGGATTCCGGTGCAGCACCATCACGCGCACGTCGCCAGCGCGATTGCCGAGCACGGTATCGAAGGACCCGTCATCGGCGTCGCGTATGACGGAACAGGATTCGGCACCGACGGCACGATCTGGGGCGGCGAGATCCTCGTCGCGGATCGGCTCGGGTTCACCCGCGCCGCGACCTTCCGGCCCATTCCGCTCGTCGGCGGCGATCGCGCCGTCCGCGAGCCGTGGCGGATTGCGGCGGCGCTCGTCGCGGATGCGTACGGCGGCAACCCCCCGCCCGAGGCGTGGGCGCTCATCCAGCCGGCCGCCGCACACGGGCTCGAAGCGGTGCGGGCGCTGATCGGGCAGCGGGCGTTCGCGCCGCTGGCGCGCGGCGTCGGCCGCTATTTCGACGGCTTCGGGGCGCTGTTTCTGCACCGTTCGGAGGCGGCCTTCGAGGGCCAGATCGCGCTCGAATGGAATCAGGCCGCGGATCCATCGGTCACACGCACGTTTCCGTTCGAGCTGCCGGCAGCGGGCCATCCGCCGGCGATCGATCTGCGGCCGGCCGTCCGCGCGGCCGTCGACGCGTTTCTGTGCGGCGAATCGGTCGGGGCGATCTCCGCCGCGTTTCACAACACGATTGCGGCAGCGACGGCAGAGGCGGTGCGGCGCGCCGTGGTGCGCCATGGGCGGCTGCCGGTCGTCGCTACAGGCGGCTGTTTCCAGAACGCGCGGCTGGCCGAGGGTGTGTGCGCGGCGCTCGCGCCCGAACATCGCGTCCTGTTGCACGAGACGGTTCCGCCGGGGGACGGGGGCATCGCGCTCGGCCAGGCGGTCATTGCCGACGCCATTGCGGGGAGCTACTGACATGTGTCTCGGTGTGCCCGGTCTCGTGGTCGAAGTCCAAGAGCTGACGGCGCTGGTCGATTTCTGGGGAGCGAAGCGCCGCGTGCGCCTCGACCTGGTCGACGAGCCGGTATCGCCCGGCGACTACGTCCTCAACCACGTCGGCTTCGCGATCCGCCGGATTCCGCCGGAAGACGTGCAGACCACCCTCGAGCTGTACGAGCAGCTGCTGAAGGAAGCCGGCCGCGATCTGATGACCGCCGACGTCCGGAGCGAGATCGCGGGGACGTCGAAATGACCACCACGCCCGCCCGCCTCGAGTTCCGCGACGCCCGCCGCGCCGCGGAACTGCGCGACGCGCTGGCGCGGGCGACGACGAGGCCGACAAGCGTGATGCACGTGTGCGGCAGCCACGAGCAGGCGATCGCGAAGTTCGGGCTGCGCGCGGCGTTCCCGGAGCACCTCGACGTCATCATGGGGCCGGGCTGTCCGGTGTGCATTACCGATCCGCCGGAGATCGACGAAGCGGTGGCGCTCGCGCAGCGGGGGATCCGGATTCTGACGTACGGCGATATGGTCCGCGTGCCCGGCAGCGCCGGGTCGCTGGCGGACGCGCAGGCGCGCGGCGCCAAGGTCGAGGCCGTCTACAGCGTCGCGCAGGCGGTCGAGCGTGCGCGACAGCTGGACGAAGAGGTCGTGTTCTTCGCGACTGGATTCGAGACGACGGCGGTGGCGACCGCCGCAGTGCTGCTGGCGGGCGTGCCCGACAACTTTTCCGTCCTCTCCGCGCACAAATACATTCCGCCGGTGATGGAGATCGTCGCGGAGATGCCGGACTGCCGCATCGAAGGGTTCCTCGCGGCGGGCCACGCGGCGACGATCACCGGCTGGGGCATCTTCGACGCGTTCGTGGCGCGCCACGGACTGCCCGTGGTGGTCGCCGGCTTCGAGCCGCTGGACATCCTCGCGGCGCTCGTCCGCCTCGTCGACATGATCCGCCGCGGCGAGCGCGCGGTCGCCAACATGTTCCCGCGCTGCGTGACCCGCGAGGGCAACGTCCGCGCGCAGCGCCAGCTGTGGCAGGTCTTCCGCCCGATTGGCGGCCACTGGCGCGGCATCGCCCACGTCCCGAACGGCAATCTGCGGCTGCGCGACGAGTGGGCGCACGCCGACGCGCGCCGGCGGTTCATCATCGACGCGTCGTCGCTGTGGCGCCATGCACCGTCGGCGCTCACGCGACAGTGCGTCTGCGGAAACATCATGGCCGGCATTGCGTCGCCGGCCGACTGTCCGCTGTTCGCTGATGCGTGCCGGCCCGAAACGCCCGTGGGCGCGTGCATGGTGAGCAGCGAGGGCACGTGCCGCATCTGGCACGAGTACGGCCGCGTGCCGCGGCTGACCGCGGTGTAGGGGAGTGTCAAATGCCCGTCGATGCCGACTCCCGGATTCTCCTCTCGCACGGCTCGGGCGGGCGATCGATGCGCCGGTTCATCGAGGACGAATTCCTGCAGACCTTCCGGACCGATCCGGAAATGCCGGCGGGACTGATCGGCGTCGCCGCGATGGACGACGGCGGGGCCGTCCGCGTCGGCGATCAGTGGCTGGTGCTTACTACCGATTCACACGTGATCAAGCCGCTGTTCTTTCCCGGCGGCGACATCGGCCGTCTCGCCGTCTGCGGCACCGTCAACGACCTCGCCATGATGGGCGGCACCGAGGTGCTCGGCCTGACGTGCAGCGTCGTCCTCGAAGAAGGATTTGCGCGCGCGGATCTCCGCCGCATCCTCGATTCGATGAGGCGGGCGTGCGACGAGGCATCCGCGGCGGTCATCACGGGCGACACCAAGGTGATGGGCCGCGGCGAAGTCGACGGCCTCGTGATCAATACGGCCGGCATGGCGCTGACGCGCCATCTCGTCCGGGACTGCGGTCTGAGAGCCGGCGATCGGTTGATCGTCACCGGCTCGCTCGGCGATCACGGCATGGCGGTGATAGCGACGCGCCACGGCCTCAACCTCGAAACCGATTTGCGGTCTGACGTCGCGCCGCTCAACGGCCTGATCCGCTGCGCGCTCGACGCCGGCGGCGACGACGTCGTCGCGATGAAAGATCCGACGC
>DASQHH010000151.1:0-3906 GCA_035632195.1 Vicinamibacterales bacterium | reverse complement strand
GGACCCGGCCACCCCGCCGCGCCATTCGCCGGCGTGCCCTCCGAAATCCGGGTCTGGGCGAGCCACGGTGACTTCGTCGCCGCGGCGCCCGCCGGTTTCCAGGTCGTGGCGACCAGCGCGAACGCGCCTGTGGCGGCCATGTCCGCGCCCTCGCGGTCGCTGTACGCAATTCTTTTCCACCCTGAGGTCGTGCACACGGATCGCGGCCTCGACATTCTGCGTAATTTCGCTTACGGCGTCTGCGGCTGCACCGGCGACTGGACGATGGCGTCGTTCATCGAAGAGGCGACCGCGAAGATCCGCGCGAAGGTGGGCAACAGTCGCGTCGTCTGCGCGCTGAGCGGCGGCGTGGACTCGACAGTCGCCGCGCTGTTGATTCACCGCGCCATCGGCGACAAGCTGACCTGCATCTTCGTCGATAACGGCGTGTTGCGTCTCGACGAAGCAACGCAAGTCCGTCGGCGGTTCGAGCGGCTCGCACTGCCGCTCGTGTTCGCGGACGCGTCGAAGATGTTTCTCGAGCGCCTGAAGGGCGTCGTCGATCCCGAGCGGAAGCGCAAGATCATCGGCGCGACGTTCATCGACGTGTTCGAGGCGGAGGCTCGGAAGCTGGGCACGGGAGATTCCCGGTCCGGGGACCCCCGTCCTCCCGAGTTTCTGGCGCAGGGAACGCTCTATCCCGACGTCATCGAGTCGGTGCCGATCGTCGGCCAGGCGGCGTCGATGATCAAGAGCCACCACAATGTGGGCGGTCTGCCGGAGCGGATGCGCATGCAGCTCGTGGAACCGCTGCGAGAACTGTTCAAAGACGAGGTCCGCGTCGTCGGTCGCCAGCTTGGACTCGAGGAGGAGTTCATCGTCCGGCAGCCGTTCCCCGGGCCCGGCCTCGCGGTGCGCATTCTCGGCGAAGTCACGGAAGAGCGCCTGCGCCTGCTGCGCAAGGCGGACGCGATCGTTTCAGAGGAAGTGAAACGGGAGGGCTGGTACACAAGGCTGTGGCAGAGTTTTGCTGTGCTGCTGCCGGTCCAGAGCGTTGGCGTCATGGGTGACGAGCGGACGTACGAGTACACGGCTGCGATTCGAGCAGTCGAGAGCAAGGACGGGATGACGGCGGACTGGGCGCGCCTGCCGCACGATCTCCTGGGACGCATCTCCTCGCGGATCGTCAACGAGGTCCGGGGCATCAACCGTGTCGTCTACGACGTCAGCTCGAAGCCGCCGTCGACGATTGAGTGGGAGTGATGGCCGAGTTCGTCCACCTGCACCTGCATACGGAGTTCTCGCTGCTCGACGGCGCGTGCCGCATCGACGAAGTGCTGGACCAGGCGGTCAAGCTGAAGATGCCCGCGATTGCGGTCACGGAGCACGGGAATCTGTTTTCCTCCGTCATCTTTCACGATCACGCGCGGCAGAAGGGTATCAAGCCGATTCTCGGCTGCGAGGTGTACGTCGCGCCGGGCGATCGGCGGAACAAGAGCGGCAATCCCGGCGAGACCGCGAATCATCTCGTGCTGCTCGCCGAGACCAACGAGGGCTACCACAATCTGATCAAGCTCGTGTCCTCCGGCTACACCGAGGGCTTCTACTACCGTCCGCGCATCGACAAGGAGCTGCTGTCGCAGCACGCGCGCGGGCTGATCGGGCTGAGCTCGTGCCTGAAGGGCGAAGTCGCCGAAGGGCTCTCGCATCAGCAGGAACGGCGCGCGCGTGAAGCGGCAGCGGCCTACCGCGACATCCTCGGCCCGGACAATTTCTTCCTCGAGATGCAGTGGCACGGCATCGAGGAGCAGAGGATCGTCAACGGCGGCATCCCGGCGATCGCCAGAGATCTGAAGCTGCCGCTCATCTGCACCAACGACGTCCATTACCTGCGCGACACGGACGCGCATCCGCACGACGTTCTCCTGTGCATCGGCACCGGCAAAGCGTTCAGCGATCCGAAGCGGCTCCGTTACGAAGCGCGGCAGTTTTTTCTGAAGACGCCGGAGGAGATGGCGAAGACGTTCGCGGAATTCCCCGAGGCGGTGTCGAACACGGTCCGCATCGCCGAGCGCTGCGACGTGAATCTGGCGTCCGGCGAAAACCATCTGCCGAACTTCGACGTGCCGGCGGGCTACGACCTCGACGGCTATTTCGAGCACGTGACGCGGGAGGGATTCGCGTCGCGACTGCCGCGGCTGAAGCAGCTGACGGCGGCCGGCGCGCTGCGCCACACGATCGACGAGTACGAGCGGAGACTCTCGTACGAGGTCGACATGATCAAGCAGATGAAGTACCCCGGGTACTTCCTGATCGTGTGGGACTTCATCCGCTACGCGCGCGAGCGCGGCATCCCGGTCGGACCGGGCCGCGGATCAGCGGCAGGCAGCCTTGTCGCCTATTGCCTGCGCATCACGGACGTCGACCCGATCGATTTCGACCTCATCTTCGAGCGGTTTCTCAACCCGGAACGCGTGTCGCTGCCCGATATCGACATCGACTTCTGCGAACGGCGGCGAGGCGAAGTGATCGACTACGTGACGCAGAAGTACGGCCGCGAGAACGTCGCGCAGATCATCACGTTCGGGACGATGAAGGCGAAGGCGGTGGTGCGCGACGTCGGCCGCGTGCTGGAGATGCCATTCGCCGACGTCGACAAGGTCGCCAAGCAGATCCCTGCCGCCCTCGATATGACGCTCGACAAGGCGCTCGAGGAAAGCGAGCCCCTTCGTCAGATGGAGCAGAGCGATCCGAAGGTCAAGGAGTTGCTCGGCATCGCGAAACGCCTCGAAGGGATGACGCGCCACGCATCGGTGCACGCGGCAGGCGTCGTCATTGCGCCGAAGGCGATCACCGAGTTCGCGCCGCTGTATCGCGGAGCGCACGACGAAATCGTCACCCAGTGGTCGATGAAGGACATCGAGCGCGTCGGCCTGCTCAAGATGGACTTTCTGGGGCTGAGCACCCTGACGCTGATTGCCGACGCTATCGACGAGATCAAGCGGACGACCGGCGAGGATCTCGACATCGATCGGATTCCCCTCGACGACCCGAAGACATACCAGATTTTCCAGGAGGGGCAGACCTACGGCATCTTCCAGTTCGAGTCGAGCGGCATGCGTGAGATTCTGCGCAAAGCGAAGCCGCAGCGCCTCGACGATCTCATCGCCCTGAACGCGCTGTACCGTCCAGGCCCGCTGAGAAGCGGGATGGTCGACGACTACATTGCGCGCAAGCAGGGCCGGACCGAAGTCGTGTACGAGTTGCCGCAGCTCGAGCCGATTCTGAGGGACACGTACGGCGTCATCGCCTACCAGGAACAGGTCATGCGGATCTCGAACGTCCTGGCGGGATTCACGCTCGGTGAGGCGGACATCCTCCGCAAGGCGATGGGCAAGAAGAACCCGGAGGTGATGGCGAAGCAGCGTGGCAAGTTCCTCGCCGGCGCAAAGAAAGGCGGCGTCAACGAGAAGAAGGCGGCGCACATCTTCGATCTGATGGAGCACTTCGCCGGGTACGGTTTCAACAAGTCGCATTCGACGACCTACGCGTATCTCGCGTACCAGACCGCGTATCTGAAAGCGAACTACCCGTGGCACTTCGCCGCCGCGCTGTTCACGATTGAGGCCCAGAACACCGACAAGCTGGCGCTGTATCTCGGCGAAGCGCGGGACCGCGGCATGCCGGTGCTGCCGCCGGACGTGAACGAGAGCCAGTTGCGGTTCACGGTCGAACCCGGCAAGGGCGTCCGCTTCGGGTTGACCGCAATCAAGAACGTCGGCGAATGCGCGATCGCGTCTTTGCTCGAGGTGCGGAAGAAGCAGGGCCGCATCACGTCGCTCGGTGGATTGTGCGAGGACCTCGACCTGCGGCTGGTCAACAAACGGGTGTTCGAGAGCCTGGTCAAAGCCGGAGCCTTCGATGCTC
>DASQHH010000150.1:0-2516 GCA_035632195.1 Vicinamibacterales bacterium | reverse complement strand
GAAGTGCGGACGGCGTTTCTCGATCTGCAGTCGGGGCGCGAGCAGCTCGAGGTCGCAACGCGGGCGCGCGACCTCGCCGGGCAGCAGCTGACCCAGGCACGCGACCGTTTCGCCGCCGGCGTGGCCGGCAACATCGAGGTCGTCCAGGCGCAGGAAGCGGTCGCGCTCGCGGGCGATCAATACATCTCGGCGCTGTTCACGTCGAACCTGGCGACTGGCAATCTCGTCCGCGCGCTCGGCATCGGTGAGGACGCCGTCAAGCAGTATCTGGGAGGAGTGCGCTGATGGCGCCCGACAACGTCCAGCAAGTTTCGCAGCCCGTGCCGTTGATGCAGCGGCCGGGCGTCCGGATTGGCGCAGCGGTCGCGATCGTCGCGATCATCGGGGCCGCAATCTGGTTCTGGCTCACCGGCGGACGGGAATCGACCGACGATGCGCAGATCGACGCGCACGTGACGCAGGTATCGGCCCGCGTCGGCGGTACGATCACCAAGGTGTCGGTCGACGACAACCAGCTGGTCGAGGCGGGCGCCGTGCTCGTGGAGCTCGATCCGCGCGACTACCAGGTCGCGGCCGACAAGGCCCGAGCCGAGCTGGCCGACGCCGAGGCGGCGGCGCAGGCGGCCCAGAGCAACGTGCCGATTACGTCGACGACCGCAGCGGGCAACGTCGCGACGGCCCGCGGCGGCGTCGCGCAGGCGGAGAGTACGGTCGCTGCCGCGGAAAAGGAAGTCGAAGCGTCGCGGGCGCGGCTGTCCTCGACCGAGGCGCGCCAGCGCGAAGCGGACGCGAACGCGGCGAAGGCGGCGCGCGACAGCGAGCGGCTGCGCGGCCTGCTCGCCAAGGACGAAGTCTCGCAGCAGCAGTTCGACGCGGCATCGGCCGCGGCGGTCGCGATGAAAGCCGCTGCCGACTCCGCGAAGTCGCAGGTCACCGAAGCCGAGGCCGGCATCCGCGTCGCTGAAAGCAAGCTGGCGCAGGCGAAGGCCGGCCAAGAGCAGGCGCACGCGGAGCTCGAGACGGCGCAGACCGCGCCGCAACAGGTCGCCGCGATCAAGGCGCGCGCGGCGTCCGCCGAGGCACACGTGCTGCAGGCGCGCGCGAACCTCGCGCAGGCCGAGCTGAACCTGCAATACACGACGGTGAAGGCGCCGGTCCGCGGCATCGTGTCGAAGAAAGGCATCAACGACGGACAGGTGGTGCAGGCAGGACAGCCGCTGCTGGCCATCGTCCAGATTGGCGACGTGTGGGTGACCGCGAACTTCAAGGAAACGCAGCTGCGTGAGATGCGCGCCGGGCAGAAAGCCCGCGTCGACGTCGACGCGTACGGCGCGCATACTTACACTGGCAAGGTCGAGAGCATTGCCGGCGCGACAGGCGCGCGTTTTTCGCTCCTGCCGCCCGAAAACGCGACCGGCAACTTCGTGAAGGTGGTCCAGCGCGTGCCGGTGAAGATTGTGCTCGATCCGGGGCAGGACCCTGAGCACCTGCTCCGCCCGGGCCTGTCCGTGACGCCGACGGTGTATACAAGGTAGGAGCCGTGACCGAACACCGGCAGATCAACCCGTGGATCATCGCCATCTCGGTGATGTTCGCCACCTTCATGGAGGTGCTGGACACCACGGTGGTCAACGTCTCGCTGCCGCACATCGCCGGCAGCCTGTCAGCGACGATCGACGAGGCCACCTGGGTGCTGACGTCGTACCTGGTCGCCAACGCCATCGTCCTGCCGATGACCGGCTGGCTGGCGAGCGTCTTCGGCCGGAAAAACCTGCTGATGGCGTCCGTCGTCGGCTTCACCACGGCGTCGTTTCTGTGCGGCCTCGCTCCCAACCTGCCGTTCCTGATCGCGTTCCGCGTGCTCCAGGGTGCGACGGGTGGCGCGCTGCAGCCGCTGTCGCAGGCGGTGCTGCTCGAGGCGTTTCCGCCGCACGAGCGCGGCAAGGCGATGGGCTTCTGGGTGCAGGGCATCGTCGTCGCGCCGATCCTCGGTCCGGTGCTCGGCGGCTGGCTGACGGACAACTACAGCTGGCGATGGGTCTTCTACATCAACATTCCGGTCGGCATCGCGTCGATCGTCATGACGAAGATGTTCATCTTCGATCCGCCGTACCTCAAGCAGGAGCAGCGGCGCATCGATTACTGGGGCATCGGAATGCTGGCCCTCGGCATCGGCGCGCTGCAGTACGTGCTCGACAAAGGCCAGGAGGACGACTGGTTCTCGTCGCGCACGATTGTCGCGCTCGTCATCGTCGCGGCCGTCACGCTGGTCGCGCTCATCATTCACGAGCTGACCGTCGAGGATCCGGTGGTGGACCTGCGCGTCTTCAAAGCGCGGAGCTTCGCGACCGGCGTGTTCCTGATGACCGTGCTCGGCTTCGTTCTCTACGGAAGCATGGTGCTGCTGCCGATCATGCTGCAGACGCTGTGGGGGTACCCTTCGCTCCAGGCGGGCATCGCGATGGCGCCGCGCGGCCTCGGCGCGTTCGTCATGATGCAGATTACCGGGCAGCTCG
>DASQHH010000149.1:0-12305 GCA_035632195.1 Vicinamibacterales bacterium | reverse complement strand
ATCGCCATCCTGATGACGATTGGGACCGCGCCGCGGCGGGTGATGACGATCTTCATGTTGCAGGGACTGTTCATCGGCGTCAGCGTGCCGTGCGGCGTGAACACCATCACCGAGTCGCCGACGTCGAGACCGAGTTTCGTGGCGAGATCCCTGCCGATGAGGATGCCCGGCAGCCCGTCGGCACTTTCTCCTCCGGGGGCCCCCGCCCCCCGGCCCGCTTCGACCGCATCGACCGTGCCCTTCTGCATGGCCGACTTCAAGTCGACCACCTGTTGTTCGAGAGCCGGATCGATTCCCTGGAGCTGCACCGGCGCCGTCTCGCGCGACGCGGTCAGCAGGCCCTGCACCAGGATCGCCGGCGCGGCGCCGATGACGTGCGGCAATTGCCGCAGCTTGTCGGCCTCGGCGTGATAGTCAGTGATGCCCTTCGTGTTCCAGACGTAGACGTGCGGGTTGGATCCGAGAATGCGATCGCGGAGCTCGTTCTGCAGTCCCGTCATGAGCGCGAGCGCGATGACCAGCGCCATCACGCCGACGGTGACGCCCAGCGTCGAGATCAGGGATATGACGGAGATGAACGCCTGCTTGCGCTTGGCGAGCAGATAACGGAGCGCGATGTGGAGTTCAAACGGAACGTCCATCAATCACGTTTCCGCATCAACGGGAACAGGATCACGTCCCGGATGGACGGGCTGTTGGTGAGAATCATCACGAGCCGATCGATGCCGACGCCTTCGCCTCCGGTGGGCGGCAGCGCGTACTCGAGGGCGCGGATGTAGTCCTCGTCCATCTCGTGCGCTTCCACGTTCCCGCGGGCGCGCTCCCGCAACTGCGCCTCGAAGCGCCGTCGCTGTTCGATCGGGTCGTTGAGCTCGCTGAAGGCGTTGGCCACTTCGAAGCCGGCGATGTACAGCTCGAACCGCTCCACCGTGTCGGGGTCGTCCGGCTTCTGCTTCGACAGCGGCGACACCTCGGTCGGAAAGTCGTAGACGAAGGTCGGCTGAATCAGCCGTCCCTCGCAGAGCGCTTCGAAGATCGCCATGGCGATCGTCCCCGCGCCCGAGCCCGGCTTGACCTCGATTCCCAGTTCGACGGCGAGCGCAGCGGCCTTCGAGGCTTCGCGCAGGTCCGACGGTGCGACGTCGCGCTTCAGCCGCTTCGATGCCGCCTCCCGCGCCGCGTCCCGCAGCGACAACCGGGCGAACGGCGGCGTCAACGAGATCTGATGGTCGCCGAACGTTACCTGTTCGCTGCCAACCGCCCGCTTCGCGACCGTGGCGATCATCTGCTCCGTCATCGTCATCAGCTGCTGGTAGTCGGCATACGCCTCGTAGAACTCCATCATCGTGAACTCGGGGTTGTGCTGCGTCGAAATCCCCTCGTTCCGGAAGTTCCGATTGATCTCGAAGACGCGCTCCAGGCCGCCGACCGTCAGCCGCTTGAGATAGAGCTCCGGCGCGATGCGGAGGTACAGGTTCATGTCGAGCGTGTTGTGGTGCGTGATGAAGGGCCGGGCGAGCGCGCCGCCGGCGATCGGCTGCATCATCGGCGTCTCGACCTCGAGATAGCCGCGCGCGGTCATGAAGTCGCGAATCGCCGCGATGACGCGGCTGCGCGCCTCGAAAACCCGCCGGGAGTCCGGGTTGACGATCAGGTCGAGATAGCGCTGCCGGTAGCGGATTTCGACGTCGGTCAGACCGTGCCACTTTTCGGGCAGCGGCAGCAGGCACTTGGCGAGAAAGTGCACGCGCGACGCCCAGATCGTGAGCTCGTTCGTCTTGGTGCGGAACAACCAACCCTCGATGCCGACCCAGTCGCCGAAGTCGAGCAGCTTGTAAATGCGGCAATCGAGCTCCGGCATCGAGTCCTGCCGGATGTAGGCCTGAATCTTCGCGCGGCCGTCGGACAGCACCAGGAAGTTCGCCTTCCCGAACGAGCGGATGGCGAGGATGCGCCCGGCGGTGATCGTTTCGATCCGTTCGGCCTCGAGCTCGTCGTGCGAGCGCGCGCCGTACGTGTCCACGAGATCGGCGATGGTATGGCGGCGCTCGAACGACCGCGGATAGACTTCGACGCCGAGCTTCGCCATCTCGGCGAGATTGGCCTTGCGTTGCGCGATCTGTTCTTCTTCAGACGACATCGTCTTTTGTCAGCTTCTTGCGGACGGCGTCCAGCATGCCGTTGATGAACTTCACCGACTCTTCGCTGCTGAACGTCCGTGCCAGCTCCAGCGCCTCGTTGATCACGACCGCAGGCGGCGCCGTGTCGCTGCGGCGCATCAGTTCGCAAATCGCCATGCGCAGAATCAGCCGGTCGATGGTGGCCATCCGCTCGGGACGCCATCGCTCGGCCGTCGCCGCGATGAGCGCATCGATGGCATCGAGCTTCGCTGCGGTCTCAATCGCGAGTGTGGCGGCAAATCTCCGCAGGTCTTCTGACGGCGCCACCTCGTCGGCCCATTGCTGGCTGAAGAACGTCTCGGCCGCTTCGTCGACGGGGCGTTGCCCGACTTCCGAGTGATACAGAATCTGCAGCGCCGACTCGCGCGCCCGGCGGCGCGGATCCTTTTTCGCTTTGCTCACGTCGTCACTTGACGGGCAGCGCCTGGCGCGCCAGCTGCGCGACGACCTCCGCCATCTCGACGGCCGCCAGCGCGGCCTCCCGGCCCTTGTTCGACGGACCGTCGCCCGCGCGCGCCAGAGCCTCCTCAACGGAATTGGTCGTCAGCACGCCGAACGCCATCGGGACGCCCGTCGCCGACGCGCCGGCGGTGATCCCCTGCGCCACGGCGGCCGCGATGTAGTCGAAATGCGGCGTCTCGCCGCGGATGATGCAGCCGAGACACACGATCGCATCATAGCGCCCGCTCTCCGCGGCGCGCTGGGCGGCAATCGGGATCTCGAACGCGCCTGGCACGCGCACGACGGTCACGTCGGACGCGGAGACCCCTGCGCCCTCGAGCGCGCCGATGGCGCCAGCCTGGAGCTTGTCCGTCACGAAGTCGTGATATCTCGACACCACGAGGGCGAACTTCCGCCCCGACGCGCGTGCCGTTCCTTGAATGGTTTCCATCGCTCGGCTAAAGCCTTCGCGCTACCGGCTCGGCTGAAGCCTGCGCCCTACTTTCCTGTAAACGCCGGCTTGCGCTTTTCGAGAAAGGCCTTCGTGCCCTCCCGCATGTCGTCGGTCGAGGCGATCAACCCGAAGAGCGTCGCTTCGTAGCGGCACGCCTCGGCGAACGGCATCTCGGCCCCCTTGTTCACCGCGTCGATGATGTAGCGCAGGGCAATCGGCGCGCTCGTCGCAAGCCTCGCCGCCAGACCCCGGACCGCGTCCATCAAGCCTCCCGCGGGTGCAACGCCGTTGACGAGCCCGATCGACAACGCGCGGCCGGCGTCAATCGGCTGGCCCGTCAGGATCATTTCCATCGCGCGGCCCTTGCCGACCAGCCGCGGCAGACGCTGGGTCCCGGCATAGCCCGGAATCAATCCGAGATTGATCTCCGGCTGACCGATCTTCGCGGTCTCGTCCGCGATGCGGAGTGTGCACGCCATGGCGAGCTCGCATCCGCCTCCGAGCGCGAACCCGTTGATGGCGGCGATGACGGGCTTGCCGAGATTCTCGATGAGATCGAAGACGTGCTGGCCGCTCAGCGCGTGGTCGCGGCCGCCGGTGGGCGACTGTACCGCCAGCTCGTTGATGTCGGCGCCGGCCACGAACGCCTTCTCGCCGGCCCCGGTCAGGATGATGACGCGGACGTCTGCGTCGCGCTGAAGCGCCAGCATCACGCGGCGGAGCTCGTCCAGCGTCGCGCCGTTGAGCGCGTTGAGCACCTTGGGGCGGTTGATGGTGACGGTCGCAACCGCTCCATCGCGATCGAGCAGCAGATTCTCGAAGGCGTCTGATGGCATGAAGCGCCTAGAGCGGAAGCGGATACATCAGCCAGCCGAGCACGATGGCGGAACCGATGAACCCGGCGAACAACAGCCCCCCGAGCCGCAGCTGCTCCTTCGCATCGTCCTTGGCAATGACGGCGAAGACGACCGAGACGAAGAAGGCGAAGAGCCCGAGCAGAAGGAAGTGGCTCTGCATGGACGGCGCGCTACTTCCGGCCGAGCGCCACGTCGTACGCGTCGATGACGACGAGCAGGTTCAGCAGGCCGGCGACGATGAGAAACGCGTTGCCGTACTCGTACGTGACCGCACGCACCTCGCCTGCGCCATAGCCCAACGCACCGGCGATGAAATACATGGCCCCGATGCCGATGTCGGCGAGCGCGGCCAGCAGCGCGAGCGGCTCCGCCGGGTCGATCGGGAACACGGGAAACAGGCGGCCGCGGATCGCGAGGCCGATGGCGTACATCAGCGGAATGGCGACAATAAAGATGAAGCCCTTGCTGCGGCGGCCGAGCCAGAGGTGGCCGGCTCCGGGAATCGCCCACGAGGCGAGGCACAGGAGCACGAGCCCGCCCGACAGCGTCGTGGCCTTCTCCTTCTCGGCGGCGGTGGCGCGCACAGCAGACTAGTTTACTCGACCTTCCAAAGGATCATCCACGATGCGACGGCGCCCATCGGCACGCCGGAGGCGGCGCGGATGCCGTTCGATGGCATGTCGCCGCTCGTCCACTCGTACACCAGCGTCAGCACCGCTGGAGCAGCCGATACGGCGGCGGCGGCCCAGCGCGGCCATCCGCCTTCGCGGCTTCGCCGCTTCGGCGTGACCAGGGCCGGCGTCCGGACGAGGATGACCGTGACAATTGCGGCGAGCGCGGCGCCGAGGTAGATGCCCGTGCAGCGCGCGCAGACCGGCATTTGCACGCCGAAGAGATGGAAGGAGCGCTCGGGACGCTGATGACAGACGAGGCTCCCGGCCAGATAGACGCCGAGCGCGATGACGTCGCCTGCGCGACGGGTCAGGGCCGGAGCAAGGCCGCCGCGCGTCAGCGCCGGAGCCAGAATGATGAGCGCGGCCCACACGATGACGGCGCCGGCGAACGCGCGGCGGATGATCGGGTCGAAACGCGCCATCGCAGACGAATGGTACACTCCTGCCCGCCTTCGCGCTTCGCGCGACGGCGTGGCGGCCCTGAAGGGCCGCCCTCCATTCATATCCATGAACTCGCCGCGCCCTCTTGCTGGTGTCGCCCTCGTCTCCGCCACTTTGCTGATGACCGAGCTCGCGCTGACGCGCATCTTCTCGGTCGTGATGTACTACCACTTCGCGTTCCTGGCGATCTCGATCGCGCTCTTCGGCATCAGCGCGAGCGGCGTGTTCGCGTACGTCCTGCGCGGCTGGTTCGGACGCAAAGCGACCGCCTCGCTGCTCGCCGTCGAGTCGCTCGTCTACGCGTTCGCGACGATCGTTTCGCTGTTCGTGCTCGTGCGGCTGCGCGTCGGACTCGAGTACTCCCCGAGCAATCTCGCGCTCATGCTGACGATCTACGGCGTCGCCGCATTGCCGTTCTTCACCGGCGGCCTCGTCGTGACGACCGCGATCTCGCGCTTCTCCGATCGTATCAATACCGTGTACGCGGCCGACCTCATCGGCGCCGCCTGCGGCTGTCTGGCGCTGATCCCGCTGCTCAATCGACTCGGCGCCCCCGGCGTCGTGTTCGGCGCCGCAGTGCTTGCGGTGATCGCGGCGGCGCTCTTCGCCCAGAACGCCTCACGCCGGCGGGTCGCCGCGGCCGGCGCGGTCATCGTTCTCGTCCCGCTGGCCGGCCATCTCTCCGGCGCTGCCAGCTTCGACGTCGTCGACACGAAGGGCCACTCGAGCGATCGCGTGCTGTTCAGCAAGTGGAATTCCTTCTCGCGCATCGGTGTCTACGAGCGCACCCACGGCGACTGGTCGCTCAGCTCCGCGTACGACGGCCCGCTGCCGGACACGCGGTACATGGACATCGATTCGGCCGCGTCGACGCCGATTCTGAAGCTCGAGCCGGATCTCTCGAACGTCCAGTACCTGCGGTACGAGCTCACCGCGCTCGCCTATCACCTGATGCATCCCGGTTTCACGGCGCTCGTCATCGGCCCGGGCGGCGGCCGCGACCTCGCGTCCGCGCTCGTGTTCGGCGCGAGCCGGATCGACGGGATCGAGATCAACCCGATCATCGCCGACGATGTGATGCGGGGACGGTTCCGCGACTACTCGGGCGGCATCTACACGAACCCGCGCGTCCGCATCGCGATCGACGACGGCCGGAGCTACGTGCGGCGCAGCACGGAGCGCTACGACGTCATCCAGGCGTCGCTCGTCGATACATGGGCGGCGACCGCCGCCGGCGCGTACACGTTGACCGAGAACACGCTCTACACGTCCGACGCGTTCGGCGACTACCTCGACCACCTGACCGATAGCGGCGTGCTCACGATCACGCGGTGGGTCTTCGACGGCGTCAGGCTCATTTCGCTGGCGCAGGCCGCGTGCGAGGCGCGCGGGTGGACGGCGGCGGACCGCATCGCCGTGGTCCGCCACGAACGCGTCGCGACGTTTCTGCTCAAGCGATCGCCGTTCACCGCCGAGGACATCGCGCGCCTGCGCGACGTGGCCGCCCGCTTGAAATTCGAGATTCTCTACGTGCCGGGACCGGCGGCGACCACCACCAACGACCCGCCCCCCGAGGAAGTGAACGGCACGTCCACGGCCGACTACGCGCGGCTGGCGCGCGCGACGGATCGCGAAGCGTTCTATCGCGCCTACCCCAACGACATCCGGCCGACGACCGACGACCGTCCGTTCTTCTTTCACACCACGAAGCTGGAGAACCAGTTCTCGGTCGCCTTCGGCCGGTCGATGCTCTTCGGCAACGGACTCAGCTCGCTGATGACGCTGCTCGGCATCTCGTTCGGCGTGGTGATCCTGTTCGTGATCGGACCGCTCGCCATCGCGGATCGCGGCACCGCGCATAGGCCGGGCTGGCTGGCCTGGCTGGCGTATTTCAGCGCGCTCGGCGCGGGCTTCATGCTCATCGAGGTCTCGGTGCTGCAGCGCTTCGTCCTGCTGCTCGGCCATCCGGTCTACTCGCTCACGGTGACCCTGTTCTCGCTGCTACTCGGGACCGGCGTGGGCGCGGCGCTCAGCCGCCGGTTCGGCGATGCGTCGCTGCGGCGAGCCGGAATGGCGGGCATCGCCGCGGTCGCCGTGCTCGCGGTGCTGCTCATGGTGGGATCGCAGCCGATCGTGGACTGGGCCATCCCGTTCTCACGGGCAGTCCGGATCGCCATCGCCATCGCGCTGCTGCTGCCGTCAGGCGTGCTCCTCGGCGTGCCGATGCCGACCGGACTTCGGCTGCTCGCCGCCCGGTCGCCGCAGATGGTGGCCTGGGCCCGGGGCATGAACGGGGCTCTTTCGGTCCTGGGCGCAACGCTCGCCATCTTCATCGCCATGAACTGGGGATTCCGCCTTACCCTCCTCTCCGCCTCAGTGGTTTACCTCCTCGCCCTGGCGGCGTTTGCACAAGCCACGTCCAGACAATAAGTTACGACGCTTCGGAACCTGAACGCTGTTTCTGCGTCTAACGATGTTAGTATGGTGAACACCGTTCAGCGCAGCCAGTTCACCGAGGACCCAATGGGCATCAAGGAACGACAGGAACGTGACAGGGAGGCCGTGCGCCGCTCGATTCTCGACGCCGCGCGCGAGCTCTTCGTGAGCGAGGGCTTCCAGAACGTCTCGATCCGGAAGATCGCCGAGCGCATCGAGTACAGCCCTGCCGCGATATACAGCTACTTTCCCAGCAAAGACGACATCTTTTTCGCTCTCGCCGAAGAGGGCTTCCGCCTGCTGTGCGACGGATCGCCCGCGGAAACCCCGCGGCCGCGGACGAAGCTCGAGCAGGTCCGGAGCCGTTTCGAGCGGCTGTACGAATTCAGCCGCGAGCAGCCGCAGTACTTCGCGCTGATGTTCCTGGAGCGCTCCGTGCCCCGAATCAACCGGGAGTACGAGCGGTTCGCGTTCGCGCGGGAGATGAAGGGACAGATCGTCGCCGAACTGCAGGCGTGCGTCGACGCCGGAGAGCTGCCGTCCACCTTCGACCCCTCCGTCGCGATGCGGATGCTCACCGTCGGCCTCCTTGGCATTTCGGTGTTGCGGCTGTCGGAGCGCCTCGGGCCGTCCGAGGACGCAGACCTCCTTGCCGCTGACGTCCTCGACGTCGTGTTCGCCGGCCTGAAGTCCGGCGTGGCCCTGCGCTCGAAAGGCCCTGTCGATTGTGCGCAGGATGATTCGTCTATCAAGAAACAGGCTTCATAGGAGTCGTGCTCATGAATCGTTTCGTTGCACTCGTCGTCCTCGCCGCGCCGCTCGTCGCGGCCGGCTGCAGCACGGGCGACGCCAAGACCAAGGATCAAGCGGCCGCCACGCAGGCGGTTGCGGTGTCGGCCGTGCCGGCCGCCGAACAGCCGATTGCGCGGTTCATCCGCGCGACGGGAACGCTGATGGCGGAAGAGCAGGCCGAAGTCGCCGCCGAAACCCCCGGACGCGTCGTCGCCGCGCCGATCGAGCGCGGTACGGCAGTGGCCGACGGCGCCGAACTCATCCAGATTTCACCGACGGAGACCGACGCCCAACTGAAGGAAGCCGAGGCCAACGCCGCGCAGATCGAAGCGCGCCTCGGTCTGACCGGCAATAGTGCCTTCGACGTCAACGCCGTACCCGAGGTGCAGAACGCCAAGGCCGGCTACGACCTGGCGCAGTCCGAGTTCACTCGCATCCAGTCGCTGCTCTCGCAGCGCGTGGTCTCCCAGTCCGAGTTCGACCAGCGTCGGACCACGGCCGAGGCCGCGCGGCAGCAGTACGAGGCGGCCAAGAACGGAGCCGCGCAGCAGTTTCAGTCGCTGCTGGCGGCGCGTGCGCGCGTCGCGCTGGCGAAAAAGGCGTTGTCGGACACGGTCGTCCGCGCGCCGTTCACCGGAGCGGTCGCGCAGCGGCTCGTATCCGTCGGTGACTACGTCAACAAGGGAATGAAGGTGGCGGTCGTCGTGCGCGTCAATCCGCTGCGCGTCCAGTTGACGATACCCGAGCAGTTCGTCTCGGCGGTCGCGGTCGGATCGCCGGTCAACTTCGAGGTGGATGCCTATCCCGGCCGCCGGTTCGAGGGCAAGGTCCGCTACGTGTCGCCGGCGCTGCAGGCCGACCAGCGCGCGCTGACCATCGAAGCCGCGGTGCCAAACCCGAACGGCGAGCTGAAGCCGGGATTCTTCGCAACCGCGCGCATCGAGCAGCCCGCGCGAACGCCGGGCATCGTGGTTCCGACTGATGCCGTGCTGTCGAGCGGCGGCACCGCGCGCGTCTTTGTCGTTGTTGGCGAGAAGGGCGATCGCGTGGAAGAACGCATCGTGACGACCGGACAGACGTCCGGCGACGTCGTGGAGATCACCAAAGGTCTGAAAGCCGGAGAACGGGTCGCCACCAGGAACGTGGCGAAGCTCGTCGACGGCTCAAAGGTGCAGGGATAACGTCATGCAATGGTTGGCAGAGCTGTGCGTTAAGCGTCCGGTCTTCGCGACCGTCCTGATTCTCTCCCTGTCGGTCATCGGCGCGTTCTCGTTCACGCGTCTCGGCGTCGACCGCTTTCCGAAGGTCGACTTCCCCACCGTCATCGTGACGACGGTGCAGCCGGGAGCCGCGCCGGAACAGATCGAGACCGAGATCACCGACAAGATCGAAGAGGCCGTCAACACCATCAGCGGCATCGACGAGCTGCGGTCGGTGTCGTCCGAGGGCGTCTCGCAGGTGATCGTCAGCTTCGTGCTCGAGAAGGACACGGACGTCGCCGCGCAGGAAGTCCGCGACAAAATCAACGGCGTCCTGCCGCTGCTCCCGAAGACGATCCAGCAGCCGCACGTCGACAAGATGGATCCGGACGCGTCGCCCGTGCTGAGCCTCGCGCTCAGCGCGAACAAGCCGGTCCGGGACATCACCGAGTACGCGGACAAGGTGCTGCGCCGCCAGCTCGAGAGCGTCAACGGCGTCGGACAGGTCCTGATCCTTGGAGGCCGGGCTCGCCAGGTCAACATCTGGCTCGACGCCGATCGGCTGCGCGCGTACAACGTCACCGTCACCGACGTTTCGCGCGCGCTGCAGGCGCAGAACATCGAGATTCCCGGCGGCCGGGTCGACCAGGGTCCGCAGTCGCTGACGCTCCGCACCCGCGGGCGCGTCCAGACCGTATCGGACTTCAACGAAATCGTCGTGCGCGAGCAGAGCGGCCACCCCGTCCGCATCGCGGACGTGGCGCGCGTGGAGGACGGACAGGCGGACACCAACACCGTCGCCAACGTCAACGGCACTGGCACGGTGCTGCTGCAGGTCCGCCGCCAGTCAGGCACGAACACCGTCGAGGTCGTCGACGAAGTGCTCGGCCGGCTGAAGGACCTGAAGGCCAATCTGCCGACCGGCTACGACGTTCGCGTCGTCCGCGACACGTCGGAGTTCATCAAGGCGTCGATCCACAACGTCGAAGAGCACCTGATCGTCGGCTCGATCCTCGCCGCGCTCGTCGTCCTGCTGTTTCTGACGAACGTCCGGTCGACCATCATCTCGGCGATCGCCATCCCGACGTCGATCATCGCGACATTCGGACTCATCTGGTACATGGATTTCACGCTGAACCTGATGACAATGCTCGCGCTGACGCTCTCGGTCGGCATCGTCATCGACGACGCGATCGTCGTCCTCGAGAATATTTACCGGTTCATCGAGGAAAAGCACGACGACCAGATGCACGCCGCCATCGATGCGACGCAGGAAATCGGCCTCGCCGTCCTCGCGACGACGCTGTCGCTCGTCGCCATCTTCGTCCCGGTCGGCTTCATGGGCGGCATCGTCGGCCGCTTCATGAAGAGCTTCGGCCTCACGATGGCGTTCGCGATCATGGTGTCGCTGCTCGTCAGCTTCACCCTGACCCCGATGCTGTCGGCGCGCTGGCTGAAGGTCGACCGCGAGAAGGACAACGGCGGGTCGCATGGGTCGAAGGATTCGAAGATCTTCCACGCGATCGACGTGTTCTACACGCGGCTGCTCGAGTGGTCGATGGGACACCGCTGGATCGTCGCGGGCGTGGCGGTGCTCGTCCTTCTGTCGAGCGCGCCCCTGTTCAAGGCGGTCAACAAGAACTTCATGCCGCTCGACGACCAGGGCGAGTTCGAGATCAACCTCCGCGCGGCGGAAGGCACGAGCCTCGAATCGACCGAAGTGATCACCAACCGCATGGCGAACGCGGTCCGGGCCGAGCTGCCCGAAGTGGCCTACACGCTCGTGACGATTGCCGGCGACCCGGCGTCGACGCGGAACCTGGGCAACATCTACGTGAAGATGACGCCCATCGAGGATCGGTCGCGCGATCAGTACCAGGTGATGGACATCATCCGGAAGAAGATCATGCCGCCGATCGCCGGCGACCTTCGCACCTCGGTGCAGCCTGTCGCCGTCATCGGCGGCGGCGGATCGCAGGCGGCCGACGTGCAGTTCATCATCAACGGTCCGGACCTCAAGAAGCTCGAGGAGCTGAGCCAGACGCTGGTGAAGAAGGTCCGCACCGTACCCGGCGTCGTCGACCCGGACACGTCGCTCAACGTCGGCAAGCCGGAGCTCTCCGTCCAGGTCGACCGTCCGAAGGCCGCGGACATGGGCGTGCAGATCGCGGATGCCGCCGAGGCGCTGCGGCTGCTCGTCGGCGGCGATCAGGTGTCGACGTACTTCGAATCCGGCGAACAGTACGAAGTGCACCTGCGCGCCGAGGCGGAGGACCGCAGCACGCAGCAAGCCATCGGCAGCCTGACGGTGCCGTCGTCGCGGCTGGGCAGCGTGGCGCTCGACAACATCGCGGACTTCGCACCTTCCTCGGCGCCGTCGGACATCAGCCGGCTGGCGCGTCAGCGCCAGGTGACGGTCTTCTGCAACCTTCTGCCGACGGCGTCGCAGGCGGAGGTGCAGAACACCATCCTGTCGGAGTTCGCGAAGATGAACGTGGGCGGCGAGTACAGCGGACGATTCACGGGACGGTCGCGCGAGCTCGGACGCGCCGCGCAGAACTTCATCCTGGCGTTCCTGCTGTCGCTCATCTTCATGTATCTGATTCTGGCGGCGCAGTTCGAATCGTGGCTGCACCCCATCACGATTCTGCTGTCGCTCCCGCTGACGCTGCCGTTCGCGCTGCTGTCGATCCTCATCTTCCGGCAGTCGCTGAACATCTTCTCGGCGCTCGGCCTGCTCGTCCTGTTCGGCGTCGTCAAGAAGAACTCGATTCTGCAAATCGACCACGCGAACCAGCTGAAGGACACCGGCCTGTCCCCGCACGACGCGG
>DASQHH010000148.1:0-1855 GCA_035632195.1 Vicinamibacterales bacterium | reverse complement strand
GCTGGCGAATATCGACATCATCGAGCGTGAGCGACTGTGCGACAACGCCGCTGCAATGGGCGAGCGCCTGTATCGCGGCTTGGAAGACGCTTTCGCCGACCACCCGAACGTCGGTGAAATCCGCGGCGGCAAAGGACTCCTCGCCGCGGTCGAGTTCGTCGACGACCGCGCCTCGAAAAGGAACTTCGCCCCCGGATCGAAAATCGCGGCGAGGCTGAAAGCCGAGCTGCTCGAGCGGAGGGTCGTCACCCGCACGCGGCCTGCGGCGGGCCCGCACCCTGCGCCCGGCGACATCCTGTTCTTCGCCCCTCCCCTGATCGTCAGCGGCGACGAGACGGATCAGCTCGTCAGAGCTGCGCGGGAGTCTGCGAAAGCCGTGCTGGGCGTGTAGCGGGAGGGATGCGGCGATCTTTGCGCGCGCGCAGGAACGTCAGCCAGCTCCGATAGAACGCGACAGCCGCCGGCCGCCAGCTGTTCGTAACGCGGCGCAGCGCCAGTTCCGTCGGAAAAACCGCCATCAATTCCTCACGGCGGTCCGTCTCGGCCCGACACTGGAGAGCGCTCAACGTTTGAGCGGTTTCGTCGTCGAAATATCCATGCGGGAGCTCCGGGTACGTCTGGCGCTCACCCGCCAGGTATCTCCTGACGTCGCGACGATACTCGAGCAGCAACGTGTCCGCTTCATACTCCGGGTGCCCCTGGAGAAAGACAAAGAGGCTCTTCGAGCCTTGGTCTTTCACGAATGCGTCGGCACCCGCTTCGTCCGATCGAGTGAGCACCCGGTAGCCGCGTGCGGCAAGCTGGTCCTCGGGGATTTCGTTCCATCGCGAGTGCGGCATCGGCACCGACATCGGTCCGTCCAGGGTCAGTTCGTGGTGCGACGCCCGCTTGCACTCGAAGATGCCGAACCGCTTGTTCGCCAGCGGCCGACGCTCGATGCCATCCAGATGGAGAACGGCCGCGTGCGCGGCGAGGCACGACAGAATCGTCGACTCGGTGTGATCGCGCGCCCAGTCGAGAAGATGCGTCAACGCCGGCCAGTACGGCTCGTCCTGTAGCGCCGGAGTCCGCGGCTCGGTCCCGGTCACGATGAGGCCGTCTATCCGGCGCGTCCACAGTTCGTCCAGCGGAAAGTACAGCCGCCGCACGCGGTTGGCACCGACGTCGGTCCGCGGAATCTCGGGCATGCCGAAGAACGCGAGGCGAACGGTGAAACCGGCGGGAACCGCCTTGCCGAGCAGACTCCGAAACTGCCTCTCCGTCGGCTGCAGCGCCGGATCCGGCATGTTATTGATCAGACCGATGTCGAGGCACGCGGAATCCTCGTCGCGCCACTCCAGCGGCGATCCGGCGATGTAAATCGGTGCTGCCACGGCTCCTATCAGGCGACGACGATCGTTTCGATCAACGAGCGGAGAAGACGCACGCCTTCGAAAAGGTCGTCCTTCGCCGCCGCTCCGTTGGACAGCTCCACCTCGGTCCCGAGCGCCTTGTACAACTCCTCGGTGTGCGTGACATCGCAGACGCCGTGCACATCCGTGTATTCCATTTCGGTCGAACCCTGACGCGCAGCCAGATCCGCGAGGTACGGCATGAATCGCTGGATGAAGCCTTCGAAGAACGCCATCGTCGTCAGAATCGGAACCGGTGAAAGGCGTCCGATGAACAGCCGCACCGCGGTCAGCGGCTCAAATACGACGGCCGCGTCGCGATCGGTCGGAACCGCGCCCGCGGCGATTGCAAATTTGCGCATCATATTGGGGTGCGAATCGCGGACTTCCTCGAGGAGGTTCTCGAGGATCTTCTCGCGCGCCGGGGCAGATTTCGCGGCGATGAACGCGCCCGTCATCCAGTA
>DASQHH010000147.1:0-9409 GCA_035632195.1 Vicinamibacterales bacterium | reverse complement strand
TCGGATCTGCGGCGGTCCCGGCGGCGCCTCCAGTGCGGCGCGGAACGCATCGTCGCCGCGGAGAGGCTCCAAGTCCGGATCGTTGCGCGCGAGCGATCGATTCTCGCCGTTCAGTGCTATGGCGCGCTCCAGGTGCGCGACGGCTTCGGCATGTTCGTCCCGCTGCGCGTGCGCGACCGCGAGCATATAGAGGGCGTGATCGTTGTCCGGATCCTCATCTCTGACGAGACGCAGATGCGCAATCGCCTGGTCGTACTGGCCTGTGTTAATCGCCAAGGTCGCGGCGTAGAGACGTTCGTCGACCGTTCGAGGCACCGTTTCGCGCGGCGTCATCTGGCGCTGGCAGATGATCAGATACTGCCTTACGCGCTCGTGGAGCTCCCGCTCCTCGGGATACTGCCGCAGGACCGATTCAAAGGCCAGTGCGGCGTCACGATACGCGTGGCGCTGGAGGAAATCGAGTCCTCGCTCGTACAGGGCGACCGCCTCGAAGTATGTCGAACGTCGTTGTGGCGCCGCCTGGGCTTGAGATTGGAGTGCCGAATGGTCAGCCCGGGTCGGCTTTGCCGCCGCTGGGGTTAGGTTGGTCGGTTTCGTCGGCTTCATCGACTTCAGGGGCGGGGCGGGAGATCGGCGCTGCTGCTTCGCCATAACACTCGCAACGGAGGGCCGGTAAAGTAACAGAAGGCGTACGGCCGGTCAAGGTAGGGGGTGCGGCCCACTGAGTCATTGTGGTCATATCACCTATTTTTGGCGCCCTCTAGTGCCTTGTACACCTGATTAGCCGGTATTCCAAGCTTCTTGGCAAGCTCGCTTATCGCTCGGCGTCTCGACAGAGGATCGTTTTCTGTCGTATGACAGATATCATGACGGTCTTTTTCTATCGTGTGACCAATCAACGCAATGATAGTGAGTTCTCCTCTTGGTGCATTTAGGCGCTCAAGGACACTTGAAATAGGTCCTCTAACCAATTCTTCGTGCATCTTTGTCAGCTCGCGGCCGACAACGACATGGCAATCGCCGACAGCGTTCTTCAACTGCTGGAGCGTGTCAACAAATCGATGGGGCGCCTCATAGAAGACGACAGTGCCTCCCGTAGCAGCCGCCCGATCGAACCATTTTCTTCGGTCTTTACCCCTAGATGGTGGAAAACCGAGAAATGCGAATGAATCCCCAGGAAGGCCCGACGCCATCAGGGTCGCGATCGCAGCGTTCGGGCCCGGTACCGGTTCCACGCGGATGTCGGCGGCGATGGCGTCGGCTATCAATCGATGACCCGGGTCCGCAATGGTCGGCGACCCGGCGTCGGAGACTAGCGCAACATGTTCTCCGGCCAGGAGCCGCGCGACGAGCGCCCCGGACTTCTGCGCTTCGTTGTGTTCGTGAAGGCTGGTGGTCGGCGTCGCGATGGCGTGGCGGGCCAGTAGATGCGCCGTCCTGCGCGTGTCCTCGGCCGCGATGAGGGCGACCTCGCGCAGCACCCTCAGCGCCCGCAACGTGATGTCCTCGAGGTTGCCGATCGGCGTGGCGACCACGAACAACGTCCCGGGCATTGTCAGGAGACCGTTTATTGTACCATTGGCGGATCGTGTTGTTCGCTGGCCAAGCAGCTCTGCTGCCCCAGTGGACGGAGGAAACCCGAATCCCACCGCGATGATCGCGTCCGAGCCACTACCGCATTTCGTTGACGACCTCCTCGGCTACCTGCACGAGGTCCATCCTACACACGCGACGCTGGACGGCGTTCACACCCACGACGATCTGCTCGAGGACTTTTCGCGCCATGCGATTGACGCGGAAGCGCACGCGCTCGCCGGCTACCTGCGGCGTCTGGACGAAATCCACAAGGAAGGCCTGACGCCGCTCGAGCGGCTCGAGCACCGGATGCTGACGGAGAGTCTTCAGGCGCGGATGTTCGAGCTCGAGGCCGTGCGCACCTGGGAGCGCAACCCGCAGTTCTACGCCGACATCCTGGCGTCCAGCCTCGCGGGGCAGGCCCTGTTCTCGCACGCGCCTGCGGCGGAGCGCGCCCGGCGCGTGCTCTCGAAGCTCCGCCAGGCGCCGAAGATGATCCAGGCTGCGCGCGACAACATCAAGGAGCCTCCGGGCATCTTCGTCAAAGTCGGCATCGATACGATGCGCGGCGCGCTGCAATTCATCGAGAAGGAGCTGCCCCGCGCATTCGCGGACGTCGACGACCTGCACCTGCTCGGCGACCTCGCGGACGCGCAGACTGAAGCCGCCGCAGCTGTCGCGTCTTACGTCGAGTACCTCGAAACCGACGTCGCACCGAAGGCGCGCGCGTCGTTCCGCCTCGGACGCGACAAGTTCGAGCAGAAGCTGCGCTTCGACGAGGGGCTGAACGTCCCGCTCGAGCGGCTGCTCGCCATCGCCTCCAAGGAGCTGGCTGCCACGCAGGACGCCTTCCGTTCCGTCGCCGGCCGTCTCAACGGCGGCGATCCGCTCGAGGCCTGGGCCCGCACGAAGAAGGAGCATCCACGTCCCGGCGAGCTCGTGGCGAAGGGACGCGAGCAGCTAGACGAGCTGGCGACGTTTCTCGAACGCCAGGCGATCGTCACCTTGCCGAGCAGCGAGCGCATTACCGTTGCGCCGACGCCCGACTTCTACCGGTGGTCGTTCGCGAGCATGTGGACACCTGGACCGTTCGAAACCAAGCCAACCCGCGCGTACTATTACCTGACGGACGTCGATCCCACATGGCCGCCGGAGCGCCAGGACGAGCACCTGCGCGACTACAACTTTCCGACGCTGTGGTCGATCTCGATCCACGAGGTCTATCCCGGCCACTTCCTCCACTATCAGCATCTGCGCCGTGTCGAATCAAAGACGCGCAAGTCGATCCTCTTCGCGCCCGCGTCGTTCGTCGAGGGATGGGCGCACTACTGCGAACAGATGATGATCGAGGCCGGCTTCGGGGGCCGCGATTACAGCATCCGCCTGGGCCAGCTCGCCGAATCGCTCATCCGCCTGGCGCGGTTCATCGTCTGTATCCGGCTGCACACGGAGGACATGTCGGTCGAGCAGGGCGTGCGGTTCTTCCGCGAAGAAGCTTTCATGGAGGAAGTCAGCGCGCGTCGCGAGGCCGAGCGTGGCACCTTCGATCCGACGTACCTCGTTTACAGCGTCGGCAAGCTGATGCTGCTGAAGCTGCGCAACGACGTCAAGCAGCAGCAGGGCAAGAGCTTCTCACTGCGCGGCTTCCACGACGCGCTGCTCGGGCAGGGCACCGCGCCCTTCTGGCTGCATCGTGAGCTGATGCTCGGCGCCGACAATGGAGACGTGCTCGATTGACGCCTCACCCTGCACCTCGAATCTAGCACCATGCCTCTGTACGAGTATCAATGCGACGGGAAATGCGGCCAGCGCTTCGAAGTTATTCAGAAGTTCTCGGATCCGCCAGTCAAGAAGTGTCCCAACTGCGGCGGCAAGGTCCACAAGCTTCTGTCGTCGCCGGCGATTCAGTTCAAGGGCAGCGGCTGGTACATCACCGACTACGCGAGGAAGAGCGGCGTCTCCGCGGACACGAAATCGACGTCGGAAAAAAGCGAGAAGAGCGAAAAAACCGATAAAGCGGACAAGACCGAGAAGCCGGCCGAGAAGAAGTCCGCCGACACGACGCCCGCATCAGCGCCGTCGACGAAAGACAAATAATCAGCGCTTGCCGGCGGTCAGGATGTTGACCGAGTTCAGGTACTCGGAGAATGCCTCGGCCAGGTCGGGCCGCTTCAACGCGAAGTAGACGACTGCTTTGAGGAATCCGAGCTTGTTGCCGGTGTCGTGGCGGACGCCCTTCACTTCGCGTGCGTAAATCGGCCGTGACTTCAGCAGCTCGCGCAGCCCGTTCGTGAGCTGAATCTCGCCGGTCCGATCGCTCTGCGTTGCGGCGAGCGCCGGGAAGATGTCGGGCGTGAGGACGTAGCGGCCGATGATTGCGAGATCCGACGGCGCCTCGTCGCGGGGCGGCTTCTCCACGAGGTCCCGGACACGGTATACGCCGTCGCCGAGGCGCGCGCCCGTGTCCACCGCAATCACGCCGTAGCTCGAAATCTGCTCGCGCGGCACCCGCTCGACGGCGAGCACCGGACCGTCGAGCCGCTCGTACGTCTCCACGAGCTGCCGCACCGCCGGCGGGTCGGCGTCGATGACGTCGTCGGCAAGGATGACCGCGAAGGGCTCGTTGCCGACCAGGTCGCGCGTGACCAGCACCGCATGGCCGAGTCCCAGCGGCTCCCCCTGCCGTACGTACGCGAAGTTGATCAGGTTCGAGATCTTGCGCACCTCGTCGAGCAGTTCGCGCTTGCCTCGCGCCTCGAGAAACGATTCGAGCTCGACCGACCGATCGAAGTGATCCTCGATCGCGTTCTTGCCGCGGCCGGTCACCAGGATGATGATGTCGGCGCCGGACGCGACCGCCTCCTCGACTCCGTACTGGATGATCGGTTTGTCGACGAGCGGCAGCATTTCCTTCGGCTGCGCCTTGGTCGCGGGCAGGAAACGGGTGCCGAGGCCGGCGGCGGGGAACACGGCTTTGCGAACAGCTGCCATCGCCGAATCGTAGCACCCTTCGACGCCACGACTCGCCTTCTTCAGGGTTCGCTCCTCCGACTCGCCTGGGTTCAGACCTCGCTCAGGGCGGAGCAGGTCATAATGTCGCATGCTCGACCCTGCATTCGTGCGCGACAACGTCGAGGCGGTCCGGACCGGCCTCCGCAACCGCGGCCTCGATCCGGACAAGACGCTCGAGGACATCGTCACGCTCGAGACGGCCAGGCGCCGCCTGATTCCCGAGCTCGAGGGGTTGAAGCGCCAGCAGAACACGTCGGGCGATGAGATCGCGCGCGCCAAGCGGCAGGGCAAGGACACTACGGCCATCCAGGAACACAACAAGCAGCGCGCCGGGCAAATCAAGCAGGGCGAGGTCCAGCTGGGCTCGATCGAGCACCAGCGCGAAGTGGCACTGCTGAACCTGCCCAACCTGCCACACGCCTCGGTGCCCGTCGGCAAGAGCGCCGCCGACAACGTCGAAGTCCGCCGCGTCGGCGAGCCGCGCTCGTTCGACTTCACGCCCCAGCCGCACTGGGATCTGGGACCCTCGCTCGGCATCCTTGACTTCGAGCGCGCCACGCGCATCGCGGCCGCGCGGTTTTCCGTGCTGCTGCGGCAGGGCGCGCGCCTTTCACGTGCGCTGATCAATTTCATGCTCGACATCCACACGCGCGAACACGGCTATGTCGAAGTCGAGCCGCCGTTTATGGTCAACAGCGGCGCCCTGGTCGGCACCGGCAACCTGCCGAAGTTCGAAGCCGACCTCTTCAAGATCGCCGGCGAGTGGGACCTGTTTCTCGTGCCGACGGCGGAGGTCCCGCTGACGAACCTGCACCGCACCGAAATTCTCGACGGCCGTGAGCTGCCTCTCCGCTACACCGCGTACACGCCGTGTTTTCGCAGCGAGGCCGGCTCGTACGGCCAGGACGTCCGCGGCCTGATCCGGCAGCATCAGTTCGACAAGGTCGAGCTCGTGAAGATCACGTCGCCGGAGCAGTCGTACGACGAGCTCGAGTCGCTGACGAAGAACGCTGAGGAAATCCTGCGGCGCCTCGAGCTGCCGTACCGCACCATTCTGCTGTGCACCGGTGACATGGGTTTCGCATCGGCGAAAACCTATGACATCGAGGTGTGGCTGCCGAGCCAGAACACGTACCGGGAGATTTCTTCCTGCAGCAACACGGAAGCGTTTCAGGCCCGTCGCGCGTCCATCAAGTTCCGCCACGGTGGCACCGGGAAGTCGGAGCACGTCCACACGCTGAATGGGTCCGGGCTGGCGGTCGGCCGCACGCTCATCGCTATCCTCGAGAACTACCAGCAGCCTGACGGTTCCGTGACGATTCCGGATGCGCTCCGGCCCTACATGGATGGCAAGGCCGCCATCACCAAGTCGGAGAGCTGACGGGGGCCATGTCGAGGTTGCGGCCGGGAATCGTCTGGGGCGGCGTCGCGTGCGGCGTGATGGATCTTGCCGCCGCGTACTTCATTCTCTGGAGGCCGCGCGGCCTCGGTGCGATCGCCGGACTGCAGGGCATCGCGCGCGCTCTGATCGGCGCAACCGCAGCGTCGAACGGTGGCGTGCTGTCGGCGGCGCTGGGCCTCGCCATCCACTTCTTCATCGCGTTCTGCGCCGCCACCGTCTACGTCGTGTCCAGCCGCGCGCTGCGGATTCTGACAGCGCAGGCGATCCTCTGCGGCTTGCTGTACGGCGTCGTCGTCTACCTGTTCATGTACGGCGTCGTGCTGCGGGCGAAGTTCGGCAACGTCCCGCTGACACCGACGGGCATCGTCATTCACATGTTCTGCGTCGGGCTGCCGATCGCGCTCGCGGCCCGGTACGCGAAATAGGCCGTCGCCGCCCGTGCGGTGCAGGCACTTCGGGACGTGCGGCGGCTGCTCCCTGCCCGGCATGCCCGGCGACGAGCAGCTGCGCCGCAAACGGGCGCGCCTCGCGGAGCTGCTCGGTCCCTCCGGTATCGACGTCCCTCCGCTGATCCCTTCGCCGAGGCAAGCCGCCTTTCGACAGAAAGCGGCGTTCGTGTTCGGCTCCGGCACGGGAGGACTCGTGATGGGCCACTTCGCCGCCGGCTCGCAGCGGATCGTGCCGGTCGAAGAATGTCCGGTGCACAGTACCCGGGCGAACCGGATCGCGTTCGAGCTCCGCGATCAGCTGTCCCGCCGCCGCATCAACGCGGCCGATAGTCTCGGCGGCATCCTGCGGCACCTCATCGTTCGAGCGACCGACGATGATGCGGAAGCGATCGGTATGCTGGTCGTGTCCCGCAACGATCGATCGCTGCGCGCGCCGGTACGCGGACTGCTCGAGTCGCCGTCGGCTCCCGACGGCTTCCTGTTCAATGTCAACACGCGGCCGGGACCGTACATGATCGGCGACGAGACCATTCATATCGAAGGACGAAGCCGCGTCCGGCAGCACGGCGTGGCCGGCCTCGATTTTCTGATCTCGCCCGACGCGTTCTTCCAGACTAATGTCGGAGCCGCGCGAGAGCTGGTGCGGCTCGTGGTTGGCGCCGTCGAAGGCGCGAAACGCGTGCTGGATCTCTACTGCGGGAGCGGGCTGTTCACCCTGCCGGTCTCCCGCGGCGGAGCGGCGGTGACCGCAGTCGAGGAAAACCGCCGGGCGATCGACGACCTGAAAGCGAACCTGCGTCTGAATCGAATCACGTCGGGACGCGTTCGCGCGATCGCCGCGCGCGTCGAGGATGCCGCCGCGCGGCTCTGCGCTGAACGCTGGGACGCGGCCATTCTCGATCCTCCCCGCGACGGCTGCACCCCGAGCGTGCGGTCGATGCTGCTCGAGCGCATCCGGCCGTCGCGCATCGTGTACGTCTCGTGCAACCCAGAGGCCCTTGCGCGGGAGCTGCCGGATTTCCTGAAGAGCGGTTATCGTGTTGGTCGCATCCAGGCCGTCGACATGTTTCCGCACACCGATCACATCGAAACCGTCCTAGTCGCGGACCGCTTCGAGCGGGTCGACCTTCGTCGCGGTTCGCGCGGGAATCCAGCTCGCAGCGATCGCGACGCCGGCCAGCACGGCCGCTGCCGCCGCGAAGATCGCCGGCTCCATCGCGCTGACGCCGAAGAGCAGCGAGCGCAGAAACCGCGTCGCGCCGATGGCCCCGGCCGATCCGAAGACGATCCCCGCGAGGGCCAGCCGTCCGCCGTCGCGCACGACCATGGACCGGACCGTCCCGGCCGGCGCGCCGAGCGCCATGCGGATGCCCATCTCGCGGCGGCGCCGGCTCACGGCGTAGCTGAGCACGCCGTAGATTCCGACCGCCGCCAGTGCCAGCGCCAACAGCGCGAACGCGGCGACGAGCTGAAGCGCGAAGCGTTCCTGCGCCACTCCGCCGCCGATGACCTGGTCCAGCATCTGCGGTTCGTAGAGCACGAGCGCCGGATCGATTTGCGACAACTCACGGCGCGCGGCAGCGATCAGTGAGGCGACGATCGACGGCCGGTCGCCGTTGAACTTCACGACCTCCGTCAGCGCCCAGTTGCGATCCGACGCAAACTGCGAATGCGAGTGATAGACGTAGGGCCGCGCTGGCAGCCGCGCGCCGAGCGCGACGTCGCCGGCGACGCCGATGATCTCCCCGCGCTCGCCGTTCACGTCAAGCACCTTGCCAATCGGGTCTTCGCCCGGATAGAGCAGCCTTCCGAGCTCCTGGCTGACGACGAACCGGTGCGGTGCGTGGGCGTCGTCTCGCGCATCGAACGTCCGGCCTCGCAGGATCGGGATACCGACGGCGTCGAAGTACGATCCCTCAATCACGCGCTGCTGCGACATCAGTCCGCCGGTGTCCGGGGGGCGATCTCCGCGGTCGACTCCCCAGTTGTGATACGTGCCGGTGACCGGCAGCCGCGAGATCGCCGCCGCCGAGCGAACGCCAGGCATCGTACTGAGACGCGCGATGAAGTCGCGATAGAAGCGCGCGCGCCGTTCGGGATCGTCGTAACGTCCTGACGGCAGGCTGACTGTGAACGTCAGCACGTGCGATGGCTGCACGCCCACGTCGACCGACTGCAGGCGCTCGAAGCTGCGGAGCAGCAGCCCGGCGCCGATGAGCAGCACGAGCGCCAGCGCGACCTGGCAGACGACGAGCGCGTTCCGGGCCCGCGTCTGGCGCCGGCTGCCGCTGCCGCTGCGTCCAGAATCGCGCAGCACGGCGTCGAGATCGGGTCGCGCTCCCTGCGCCGCCGGGGCCCCACCAAACGCGAGGCCAGCGAGCACGGCGATCGCGGCGCTGAACGCGAAGACGGCGCGCTCGAAGACTTGCCCGAGCACCGGATGAGCGCGCAGGACCCCGAAATACGCAGCGCTCACCGACAGCGTGCGCACGCGCTCCGGCTCGTGGCCATCCGTCAAGTCCGCGCCCTCAGCGGAATAGGTGTAGAGCGCCGCGCCGTCGAGCGTTCGACTCCCGTCGCGATAGCCGAATACTTCTGGCCCGGGCAGGTACTCCGAAGGACTGCCGTCGAAGTGAAGGATACGGACGAGCCGGTCCGGCTCCTCGTAGGGCAGTGGCTTCAGCACGACCGCGTGAAGCACGCCGAACACTGCCGTGTTCGCGCCGATCCCCAGCGCCAGCGTGGCGATGACGATACAAGCCAGCTTCTTCGCGGAACCGAGGGACCGGAGCGCGTATTTCAGGTCGCCGAGAAGGGCATCCATGCGAACGTTGGACGGCCGCCGGACTGCAAAGGTTGGCGGTCGCGGCGAGCGAAATCAGGCGGCTTCGGTCGACAGGATTCGCCGGGTCGGGAACAGCGCCGCCATGTAGGTGTAGACCACCGGCGTCAGATACAGCGTAATCAGCTG
>DASQHH010000146.1:0-6534 GCA_035632195.1 Vicinamibacterales bacterium | reverse complement strand
CCGCATCGCCGTTCATCCCGGTCTGCGCGACGAGGCCGTCGATGACGCGGAAGAACCGGCAGTCGTTGTAGAACCCGTACTTGACGAGGTTGTAGAAGCGATCGGCGCCGAGCGGCGCCCACGCGCGGTGCACCTCGACCACGAACGAACCCTTCGTCGTGTCGAACGCCGCCCGATACACTGCCGGCGCGCGTTCTGTCAGCGAGGCGGGCTTGCGCAGCTCCGCCCTTTCGAAGCCCACTCCGGGGACCCCTGCCCCCCGGGCGCTGAGCGCCGCCACCGCACAGACGAGCATCACGGCAACCGATCGAATCACTTCTGAATCGTCGCGTGTTTCACGTAATCGAGCTTCGGGAACGACGCCTTCAGGTACGTATTGCCCTGCTGCTGGATGCTGCCCTGGTTCGGCTTCTCGCCGTACTGGTCGTTGATCTTCTCGACGACGTCCATTCCGCTGGTCACCTCGCCGAACGGGGAAAAGCCCTGCCCATCGAGGAAGGCGTTGTCCTTGAAATTGATGAACACCTGCGTCGTGCGCGTGTTCGGGCCGCCGGTCGCGAACGTCACGTAGCCCTTCTTATTGCTCTGCTTGACCGGATCGTCGCTCAGGTTCGCACCCGCGCCGCGCCAGTGCGACTGCACTTCGGGATCGCCGTTGATGCCGAACTGCACCATGAAGTTCGGAACGACGCGGAAAAAGCGGCATTCGTCGAAGAAACCGTTCTTGACGAGGTTGTAGAAGCGATCGGCGCCCTTCGGCGCCCAGTCGCGGTGCACCTCGATCACGAACTTGCCCGCCGACGTGTCGAACGCGGCTTTGTACGTCGCGGGCGCCTGCTCTTTCAGCGCGGACGGATCCTTCAGTTTGCTGGTGTCCGCAGCTTGCGCGAGCAGCAGGATCGGCGCGAGCGCGAGTGCGGCGGTGGCCATGAACAATCGTTTCATCATCGTCTCCTACACGTATAACGTACCTTCGCCCGCGAGCACCGAGTGCCCGCCGACCTGAACGCTCGAGATCTCCGAGCCGTGCACGCCGATCGCGATGTGCACGTGGCTCGGCCGGCCCATCTTCACGCCCTGCAGGCTGACCATCGAGCCGGCCTTCCCGGGCTTCACGATTTTATGCCGCACCAGGTAGCAGCCGAGCGGGCCGCTGGCGCTGCCGGTCGCCGGGTCCTCGCCGACACCGAGGTCGGGCGCGAACATTCGAGAATACACCGTTGCCCGCTCCGAGCGCTCGGCCGAAAACAGAAACACGCCGTTCGGCCGGGGCGACATCCCGTGGACGAGGGCGTCGTACTCGGCCCGGTCGAGCACGGCGCTGTCGACCGCCCGGCGGGTGGTCAGCGGGACGAACAGGAACGGCACGCCGCAAGAGACGGTCTGCACCGGCTTGCCGGTGCCGGTGACCGCGGCCGCGGACAGCGACAGCGCGGCGGCCGCGAGTGCAGGATCGGCGATCGGCTCGCCGAAAACCGGCTTCAACTGCGTCATCCACGCAAACTGCAGGTCGTCGTCCATTCCGGGGGCCCCTGCCCCCCGGTGTCCTTTCCACTTGAGCGCGACCGACAGCGGGCCGACGCCGAGTCCGAAGACGAAGTGTTTGCGCCCCGGTTCGATGACGCCGCTCCGCGCGAGCGCGAACGTGCTGCCGATCACGGGATGCCCCGCCATCGGCAGCTCGGCGCCCGGCGTGAAGATGCGCATGCGCACGTCGGTGCCTTTCGTCTCGGGCGGCAGCACGAACGTCGTCTCGGAGAAGTTCATCTCCTTGGCGACGGCCTGCATCATGTCGTCGGAGAGGCCGCGGCCGTCGAGGTACACGGCGAGCTGGTTGCCCGCGAGCGCGCGGTCGGTGAAGACATCGTAGTGAAGATACCTGTATGATCGCGGCATGCTTCTAGCGCATTTTACGACGAGCGAAGGAAACTTCACGGCGCGGCTCTACGACGAGACGCCGCAGACGGTCGCGAATTTCAGCGGCCTCGCCGACGGCACGAAAGAGTGGACCGATCCGCGGACGAACAAGAAGGTGAAGCAGCCGTACTACAACGGCACGGTCTTCCACCGCGTGATCGACGGCTTCATGATCCAGGGCGGCGATCCGCTCGGACAGGGCACCGGCGGCCCCGGCTACATGTTCGGCGACGAATTCCATCCCAGGCTCAGACACGACAAGGCGGGCATCCTCTCGATGGCGAACCGCGGGCCGAACACCAACGGCGGCCAGTTTTTCATCACGCTCGCCGCGACGCCGTGGCTCGACAACAAGCACAGCGTGTTCGGCGAAATCGTCGAGGGCATGGACGTGATCAAGAAGATCGGCAGCACGGCAACCAGCAAGCCGGGCGATCGCCCCCTCAAGCCGATCACCATCAACAGCGTGACGATCGAGAAGAAATAATCAGGCGCCGTGGCGACGCAGGAACGCGGCCGCTTCGCGATGGTTCTTTTCCTGCGCGAGCGAGAGCGCGGTGCGTCCGTCCGTGTTCTGCGTGTGCACGTCGGCGCCCTGCGCGATGAGCGCCTTGATGGCATCGAGGTTGTCGTTCGCGGCCGCCAGGTGCAGCGGGCGCCAGCCGGCGGCGTCCGCGGCGTTGACGTCGGCGCCGTGGCCGATCAGCAGGCCCGCAAGCAACTGTTGACTGCCCCCGGGGCCCCTGCCCCCGGGATGATTGCCCGCCAGCGACGCGTGCAGCGGCGTGTTGGCGTTCGAGTTCAGCGATCGCGACCCGACCTCGGCGCCGTGCGCCAGCAGCATCTCCGCGATCCTCATGTGGCCGAAGAACGCCGCGAGGTGCAGCGGCGTCCACCCGTCCTCGCTGTAGACGTCGACCGGCTTGCCGTCGGCGAGGAGACGTTCCACGCGCTCGAACTCGCCGGCGGCCGACGCCTCGCACATCGTCATCGGCGCGCCGCGCGAGACCAGCAGGTTGACGATGGCCTTCTGGCCGCGGTACACGGCGGTTAGGATGACGCTCTCGCCGGTGCCCGCACGCGCGTCGACCAGAGACGGATCGGCAGCGAGCATCGCCTTGACGCGATCGAACTCGCCCGCCTTGATGGCGTCGATGAAGGCCGCGTGGTTTGGGCTCTGCTCAGCCATCTGCGGATTTTATCTCGCCGGTACGGCGTACGCACAGCAGCCGCCGCTGCAGCTGACGCTCGATCCGGACCTTGAGCAGGCGCTTCCCGCGGCCAATTCGCCGTTCGCAATCCTCGAAACGCTGCCGCCGGAGGTCATTGCGGATCGCTTCACGGCCGGCGGCCTCAACGCGGCCACGCCGCCGAGGTTCGGCGCGCTGCTCAACTCGTGGAACCAGACGCAGTACCGGATCGGCGACGTGCCGGTCACCGACCCGCTCGCGGGCGGCACGCCGATGGTGCTCCCGGATCTCGCGCTCTGGCCGCGCATGACCATCGCCACCGGAGCAATGGCGCTCGACCAGAATGCGCCGGCGCTGAACGTCACGTTCGATCCACGCCGGCCCACGAAGACATGGACGGGGTTGTTCGACGGCGCGCTCTCGGCCTCGCCGCTCGTGTCCGGCGCCGGCGCGACGCCGGCAATTAATCGCATCGACCAGTGGCAGGAGGCACACGCCGCGTTCAGCGGACCGCTGACCGATCGCGTCGGCCTCGCCGCCGGCGGCGCGTTCCTCGGCCTCTCGCATGCGCCGGCGCCAGGGACGTTGTCTCCAGGGGCCATCGCGGCCCCCACGACGACGGATCGCGTTGCGTCGGGCTTCGCGCATCTCGTCCACAGGAGCGCACGCGACGAGATGCGTGCGCTGGGCCTCGTCCAGCGCGTGTCCACTGCTGCGTTCACCGACACCGCGGTCCACGCGCAATCCACATGGGAGCGGAAGGTCGAGTCGTTCGGGACCTGGCGAGCGTTCGCGGGCTACACCGGGCGGAGTCACTCAGCCCCTTTGCCGGCGACGGCGACAGTCGACAGCGTCGACGACAGCAGCCTGCCGTCGGACCTCTTCGACGCCGGCGACTCGTTCTCCGACCGATGGATCGCCGGCGCTCGGGCCGTGCCCGCCGCGGGGCGTCGGCTGCCGGAGATCGGCGTGGATGTCGAGCGCGCGGGCGTGCGAATCGACCCCGGCAGCTTTCAACAGATTCAGGAACTCGTCGACGGCGCGCCGGCGCGGCTCTGGACCGTGCACGCCAGCGGCGTCGCCGACTCGCGGCATGTGACGACGGCGGCGGCGTACGGGAACGAGCACGTGACGCTCGGGCGCCTCACGATCGACGCGGGCCTGCGGCTCGATGCGGCGACTGCTGCGGCAGACGCGGCTGCGAGCGGCATCCGCTGGACGTCCCTGCTGCCGCGAGCGCTGGTGCGGTGGAACGTGTTCGATGGTTCCGCTCGCCTGAAGGCTCGCGCTCCGGTCATTCTCATTGCCGGCTACCGCCGCGCCGCCTATCAGATGCCGCTGAACGTCCTCGCCGTTGGCGATCCCGCGGCGCCGGTCGCCGATGTTGCGCGCTGGACCGGAACCGCCGCCGGCCCGCTCATCGCGCGCGTCGGGCCAGGCACCGGCGGCGACGCGTCCTTCGCCCGGATCGATCCGAACCTGGATCGCCCCATCACGGACGAGCTCGTTCTCGCCGTCGAGTCGCGTCCGCTCGCCTGGCTGCAGCTCGGCGCCGCGCGGATCACGAAACGCGAGGCGTCGCTGCTGCAGTTCGTCGACACCGGCGTCGGCGCGTCCGGCTACTCGTCGTTCCAGGTGCCGGACGTCAATTTTCTGCCCGACAGCCCGGTCGGCCGTCCACAGGTCACGGTCTTCAACCGGGCTGCCGGCTTCTACGGCCGCGATCAATATCTGCTCACGAACCGCAATGACGATCCGGCGAAATCGTGGGGCATCGAGCTGAGCATCCGCGCGACCACGGAGCGCTTCGTTCTGCTGGCGAACGGCGCGTTCACGTGGGCGCTCGGGCCGGCGGCGGCGGTCGGATTCGCGCCGACCGCGAACGATCAGGACGTCCTCGGCAGCATGTTCGTCGATCCCAACGCCGCGACCAACGCGCGCGGGCAGCTGTTCCAGGACCGGTCCCATACGGCGAAGATCGCCGCCATCTGGCGGCTGCCGCGGCGCGCCAGCGTCGGCGCGGTCCTCCGCTATCAGGACGGCCAGCCGTTCGCCCGGCTCGTCGTCGTGCCGAACCTCACTCAGGGACCGACGGCCGTGCGCGCGTACGCGAATGGCGGGTCCGCGTTCACCTACACCGGCACGCTCGACGTGCGCGCGGAGAAGGCGTTCACCCTGAACACCCGGGACGCTGCGATCTACGTCGACGTCTTCAACGCGCCCGGCGTCGCGAACGAAGCGTCGGAGCACGTCGTCGCCGGCGCCGCGTTCCGGACCCCGACGACGGTACAGCCGCCGCGTACGGCTGTGGTCGGCATCCGGATCGCCTTCTAGCGGTGCGCGAGCCTTCTAGCGATGCGCGAGCCTTCTAGCGGAGCGCGAGCCTTCAGGCGAGCGAGGTCCACGGTACAATACCGCCGACCCATGTCAATCAAGCGGAGCGGACTGGCCGCAGCCCTGCTCGTCGTCTGCGCGGCGGCGGGCGCGGCGGCGCAGGATCCCACCGGCGGCCCCGGCAGCACCGACACGCGGACGCAGTACCCCTCGTTCCTCGCGAACTCCTACTTCACGTTCGACGTCGGGCGGATCGGGTATCTCTTCACCGAGGCACAGCTCGAGCCCGGGTTCACGGCGCAGTCCGTCGACATCCCGCATCTCGCGGCGCGCGTCGATTTCTTCGGCCACCACATCACGAAGAACCTGACGGCGACGGTCACATACATACGGCCGGCGCAGTTCATCAAATACAACAACATCAACGGCAACCAGCAGACCAGCCAGGTGTCGATGGCGTACGCGGGGCTGACGCTCGGCTACGAATTCCCGCTGAGCAGCCAGGTCGGCGGGTACCTCGAGGCGGGCTGGGGTGCGACGAGCCGATCCGGCGTCGAGATCGACAAGCAGACCGCGGTGCAGACCGCGCACTTCGCAGCGGTGCTGGCCGGCGGCGGACTGGCGATCCACACGACTGCGAACACCGACCTGATGCTCAGCGCCATGTACTCGCCGGGGCGCAAGGCCTTCGATCAGCCGTCGACGCGGCTGTTCACGGCCGGCATCCGGTATCACATGCGGCCGCTGCCCGAAGATCGGGTCGAGGAGGCACGGAACTCGGGGTACGCGTTTCCGGAAAACGTCCTGCGCGTCGGGCTGACGACGAACATCTTCAGCTACGGGCCCAATGATTTCTTTTCACGGACGGTTCCGATCTTCTGGGGCGGCAACGTGGAGACGCGGCAGGGCGTGACGCTCGACTACCAGCGCAACGTGTTCCACACCGCCAAGGTGTTCGCCTTCGATCTCGGCGGCAGCGCGTCGTACTGGCAGAGCAACGGCAACGAGGACGCGTTTCAGACCGTGTCGTTCTACCCGATGTTCCGCTTCTTCGTGCACCGCGGCGACGAGTCCGACTTCTATTTCAACTACT
>DASQHH010000145.1:0-1617 GCA_035632195.1 Vicinamibacterales bacterium | reverse complement strand
GCCGACGAGGAGCGTGTGCAGGTAGGTGCCGCTTCCTTCCGGGGTGAGGTCCCAGAAGATCTTCCAGTTCCAGTGGTAGTTCACGCGTCAACCTCCCTGCGTCGCCCCGACATCGCGCAGATCGCCGCCCCGATGCGCGGCGGGGGGCATTTTCGCCCCCCGCTCTCCACCTTCGTCACGCAGCGCGTCCTGCGCGGACGCGCGGCGGCGTCACTCGTAGACCTTCGGGTCCGGCGAATCGGTGGGATTCGCGAACACTCTCTTTAGCGAATTGGAGACCGGAATGTCGAGGTTGATGCCCTTCGGAGGGATCGGACTCTCGAACCACTTCTTGTAGATGGTCTCGATCTCGCCGCCCTTGTAGAGCTTGGTCATCTCGTCGTCGACGACCTTCTTGAACTCGGGATCGTCCTTGCGGAACATCAGGCTGTACGGCTCGAGCCCGAGGCTGTCCTTCGAGATGTGGAAATCGGACGGGTTCTTGGAGTTGGCGACGAGCCCGGCGAGCAGGATGTCGTCCATCAGGAACGCCTTGGCGCGACCCGTCTCGACCATCAGGAAGGCCGCCGGATGGTCATTCGCCGACAACACCGTCATCCCCATGTCCTTCGACGTGTTGAGCTCGTTCAGCGCCTTGATGTCGGTCGTGCCGGCAGTCGAAACGACGGTCTGCCCCTTCAGGCTGTCGATCGTGTCCATGTGGTCGGAGGCCTTCGACACCCAGCGGTACTTGATCACGAAGTAGGTCATGCCGAAGTCGACCTGCTTCTTGCGCTCGGCATTGTTGGTCGTGGATCCGCACTCGAGATCGATCGTGCCGTTCGCCATCAGCGGGATCCGCGTCGACGACGTGACCGGATTGAGGGCGACCTTCACGTTCGGCATGTTGAGCTTCGCCTTCACCGCATCGACGATCTTGTAGCAGATGTCCATCGCGTAACCGATCGGCTTCTGGTTCTCGTCGAGATACGAGAACGGGATCGACGCGTCGCGATAGCCGATCGTGATCGTTCCGGTGTCCTTGACCTTCTTCAGTGTCCCGGTGAGATCCTGGGCGAGCGCAGGGGCAGCGACGAACGCGATTGCGGCGATCAATAGCGGAAGCTTGCGGGTATGCATGCGGTTCACTCCTCGGACAGAAAGCAGAGTTGTCGAATGTGTCGGCCCGCGCGCGGGCGCTCTTCGCGGCTGGTCCACGCGGCGGCGTCCCTCCAGTGGACGGATTCTACGGGCCCGCCGGATGAAAGTCCAAGCGGCGGCAGGGGCCCCGTCGCCTGCCCCGCAGCGATGTCGACGCTGCCCCCTGCGGCGAAGCGGCGTAAGCTCACAGGCAGCGAACGCCGCATGATCCCGATACCTGCCCGCGTGCCGCCCGGAGGCCCAATCGTGAACGAGCGCAAGGATCGCGCGATCCTGACGCGCGAAGCGCTGCGCGCGCTCGAGGGCCGCCACGCCGCGTTACCGCTGATGGAACGCGCGGGACTCGCCGCTGCCGCCGTGGCATCCGGGATGATCGGACATCCGCATGCGCGCGTCGTGGTGCTCGCCGGTCCCGGCAACAACGGCGGTGACGCCTGCGTCGTCGCGCGTCTCCTGCATGAGCGCGGTGCGACGGTC
>DASQHH010000144.1:0-3066 GCA_035632195.1 Vicinamibacterales bacterium | reverse complement strand
GGAAACCATCGGCTTCCGGTCGCTTAGTGGGCAGGCGGCTGGGCGGCTGACGACGAGGGAGCCCCGCTGGATCCCGGCGGCGGCGGAACGCGGGACGAACCGGGATACGCAGTCGAGTCCGGCGGATCGGACTCGAACAGGCTGTTCAGGAAGAATGCGATACCGAGGATCGCGAGAAAGCCGCCGACGCCCAGACCAATACGCGGCTCACCCGTCAAGAACGCCAACATGAACATCAGCCCGAAACCGACGCCCATCAGGGTGATTCCTGCCCGGCGATAGCGTCCATGCCTGCGATAGCCGCGCCGTTCGTAGCGATATCGCATGCGATCGTAGCGATCCATCGCGCGGTCGAACCCCCCGGGATCCGCTTCGGGCGCGGGGACGAGTCCGCGCTCGATCATCGCGATGCGCTCCCGGATTTCCAGCTCGCGAACCCGGGCGCGCGACATCGAGTTGACGACCGCGACAACGACCCAGGCGACGATCGCGACGATTGGCAGAAGCGTCGTCCAGGCCATTGGCGACCATGAATCCATCGAATCCTCCAGGCGTCCGCTCGCCTTGAAAAGATTAGACTGGAATCGCGCGCGAATTGTTTCAGGGGCGGTCGTGAAACAAATCTGCCTTCCGCGCGTTCTAATAGATCGGCCCATGCAGGCCAGCCACGAGCGCCAGCTCGTCGAACGATGCCGATCGGGCGACGAACACGCATTTCAGGAGCTGGTCGAGGCCTACGGCAATCTGGTATTCGCCTTGATCGCACGGACCGTGCAGGATCGCTCACGAGCCGAAGACCTCGCGCAGGAGGTGTTCCTGCGGGTGCATCGCGGGCTGCCGTACTTCCGCGGCGAAGCGCGGCTTTCGACCTGGATCTACCGAATTGTCGCGAACGTGTGTCTGCAGGAGCACGGGAAGCCGGGATGGTCATCGTCGCTCGACGACGAAGCGAAGGGAGGGGCGGCGAAAGCCGTCGGCGTCGTCGATCGCCGGTTCAGCGATTTGGAGCTTCACGATCGGCTCGAGAAGGCGATCGCGCGGCTGCCAGCCAACTACCGTCTGCTCATCGCCGCGCATTATCTCGAGGGCATCCGGTACGAGGATCTGGCCGATGCGCTGCAGATGCCGCTGGGGACGGTCAAGACGCAGCTGCACCGGGCAAAACAACAGCTGCGCCGCATGCTCGAGACGGAGTTGAAATGAACTCGAACCTGAAACCTGGAACCTGGAATCTGGAACCCGATCGTGTTCTGCGATGAAGCGCTGGACAGCGTCGAGGCCATCGCCGCGGGAGAACTGACGCCTGAGGGGCGCATCGCCGCGCATCTCGAGACCTGCCCGGACTGCGCCGCCGTCCTGCGCGCCGCGCGCGATCTCGATCACATGCTGCGCCACCGGACCGTGCCCCTGCCGCCCGGTAACTTCACGGCGAAGACGCTGGCGCGTGTCCGCCGCGCGCGGTGGCGAAGCGAACAAAACGTCGATCTCGCGTTCAACGTCGCCATTGGCGCCGTCGTCGTCCTGTTGGCGGCGGGCGGGCTGCTGTTGCTGGCGCGGGCCGGCCTGGCGAGCGTGGCAGGGGACGCGTTCAGCTTCGTCTCACGAACCGCCGTCGATGCCGGCCGCCGACTCACGGGCTCGCTGTCGGTCTACACGGGCGCCGCGGCGCTGCTCGGAACGGCCCTGCTCATCTGGTGGTGGGCGGAGCGCGATTCGGACATGGCAAACGGCTGATGGCGGACGGCTGGCCTATGCTAGGCTGAGGCGTTCGGTTCGCGCGAAAGTGGCGGAACTGGCAGACGCGCCGGACTTAGGATCCGGTAGCCGAAAGGCTTTGGGGGTTCGACTCCCCCCTTTCGCACGCCTTCGCTCGCCTTCGGCGAACTACGGCGTTGCACGCACGCGAGCTTGAAACCCGCGTAGGCATGTCGCGCCGAAGCCGCGCAGCGGCGAATGGCGGACCTCATCCATCCATGAAGACTGAGTTTGCAGACGTCAACGAAACGCGGAAGAACGTCCGCGTCGAAATACCGAAGGACGTGGTCGACGCCGAAATTGATCGCGTCGCAAAAGATTATTCCCGCAAGGCCCACGTCGCCGGCTTCCGCAAGGGCAAGGTCCCGCCGCGCGTCGTCAAACAGCGTTTCAAGGATCAGATCCTGCACGACGTCGCGCACGATCTCATCCCGCGCGCGGTCGACGATGCCCTGCGTGAAAAGGGGTTCGAGGCGGTCGATACGCCGGACGTTCGCGACGTCACGATCAACGAAGGCGAGCCGATGACGTTCACAGCATCGTTCGACACGGTGCCCGTCTTCGAGCCGGGCGACCTGTCGTCGATCTCGCTGCGGCGTCCCGTGGTCGCCATCGACGATGCGGCGGTCGACGGCGCGCTCGAGCGGCTGCGCGATCGCGCCGCGCGATTCGAGCCGGTCGAGGGCCGCGGCATCGACCACGGCGACGCAGCCGTGCTCGACATCGTCCGCCGCGAGGCCGGCAGCACCCAGGCACCGATCGTCAATAAAGACGTTCAGGTGGAGCTGGGGGGCAAAGCGAATCCGCCCGGATTCGACGCACAGCTGCTCGGACTCGCCGTGGGCGCGCACAAAACGTTCGACGTCCAGTATCCGCAGGACTACCCGATTGGGGAGCTCGCCGGGACCACGGTTTCGTATACCGTGGACGTGAAAGGGATCAAGCGCAAGGTGCGGCCGGAGCTCGATGACGAGTTCGCGAAAGACCTCGGGGAATTCGACACTCTGGCCGCGCTGCGCACCCGGGTGCGCGAGGACCTCGAGCACGAGGCGCGCCACGAGGCGGATCGCGAGGTGCGCGCAGAGCTGATGAAACAGCTCGCGGCGCGCCTGCCGTTCGAGGCCCCGGCGTCGCTCGTCGACCGCGAAGTCGACCGCCGCATCGAGGAGTTCGCGCGGCGGCTGATCGACCAGCGCATCGACCCGCGGACGGCCGGCATCGACTGGAACGCGTTCCGCGACAGCCAGCGCGAGGTGGCCCGCGAGGCGGTCGCCGCGGCGCTCGTGCTCGACGAGGTGGGGCGGCGCGAAC
>DASQHH010000143.1:0-6388 GCA_035632195.1 Vicinamibacterales bacterium | reverse complement strand
CCGCTGATGCTCTGCGCCAGCACGCGGAACCGCATCACTTCGTTGAGGACCGCGACGTGCCGCTTGATTTCCTCGGTCGTCGCGTTCGGAGGCAGCGGCCGCGTCGCGGTCAGCGCGGATTCGAACATCGGCAGCGCCTCCGCCTCCCGGTTCATGAAGAGCAGCACCTGACCGCGGCCGACGAGCGCGGAGACGTCGTTGGGATCGCGGGCCAGCGAGCGGTCGAAGTCGGCCAGCGCGCCGGCAAGATCCTTCTTGGCGACGGCAATGTAGCCGATCGACGTTTCAATGGGATACGTCGGCGTCGTTTTCACGGACTGCGCGAACTCGAGCTCGGCGTTGCGGACGTCGCCCGCCTGGAGAAACACCCAGCCGCGCATCTCGGCCAGTCCGGCCTCGGTCCCGACGTACTGCGGCGGCACGAGCGGCTGGACGAAGTCGGGGAACTTCGGCGTCGAGACGATCGGCAGCTCGACGCGCTTCGGCGCGCAGGCGCCGAGCGCCAGCGCCGCCGCAACCGCCGCCATCGCGACCGACAGCCTCCGCATATGGAAACGATTTTATCCGGATCAGCGCCCGATTCTCGACTGCTCCGCGGACGCGCGCGCCGCCCGCGCGTCCGCGGCGAGCAGATAACCGTCGCGCTCCAGCGCCGCCACCGCGGCCGAGAACTTCGCCACGAACGCCTCGTGCGAAGGATATAGACCCGACAGCACGGCTGCGTCGAATGGAACCGTATGGCCGAACAGGAAGCAGAAATTCTGGCCGCCCGCCGCACCGCCGCCGACGGCGTTGGCAAGGCCGTCGATCCGCGCCGTCGGCGCTTCGACCTCAGGCAGCCGGATGCCGCCCTTCGCCAGGCCGCGCTCGTCGCGAACGATCGGATCCGCGGCCGCCGGATCGCCGAGCACGATCGCCGGCGACTGTCGCGGCGGCTTGCCGCCGCGCACCCAGCCGACGAACGCCGCCAGGCCCGCGCGGACGACGGCATCGTGCGGCGCGCTGTTGATCGGGTCCTTGCAGTTCTGTCCACCGAACCCGAGATCGAGCGAGCCCGCTTCGGCAACCCAGCGCGGCGATTCCGCGTGCGCAGCGCCAGCAATCTCCCACCGGCGGTAGCGCGGACTCGGATCCTGGTGCGTCAGATGCGCCCGCAGCGCCACCATGTCGCCTTCAGTCTGCAGGTCGAACACGGGCACGTCGACGTCGGCCCGGATGTGGGCGCCGGCGGGAATTGGATCCGGATCGCGCGCCAGCTGCTCCGCGGTCAGACCGGCCGCGTTGGATCCGCGGCTGTGCACGAAATATCCGTCGAACAGATGCGTCTGCGCGTGGAACGCGTTGATGTACGTCACGAGGCGGAAGGCGGACTGCGACCGTCCGGTCGCAACCACCGTGCGCACGCGCAGATCGCCGAGCGGCTTCGGCGATCGGCCGTCGGCGCCGCGGATGGCCTGCGCTGCCTGCGAGAAGATGTCGTACGAGTACGCGTCGCCTGGATGCACGAGCGATCCATATCGCTCCGGATCCCAGGCTTTGAGTCCCGTCCGCGGCGCGTTCACGCCGGACGCCTGCGCGCCCACGCCGACCCAGGCGTACCCCTGGCGCTCGATCTCGTCCTTCAGCTGCATGTAGTCGGCCGCGCCCTCCGCCATCGCCGAGACGTTCAGCCACTCGACGATGACGACGCCGCCCGACGCATCGAACCGCCGGGCGTCGCGCGGGCGCCTGACCAGCATTCGGACCTTGTAGTCCGCAGACCTCGCTGCCTTCGTCTTCCACATGCCGTCGAGGCCCCACGCGCCGTCTTTGTCGTACGCGTTCGCCGTCCCGGAGAAGAAATACTCGGTCTCGATGTAGCCGCTGGCCGACAGGTCGGCGGGCGCCGCCGCGCCGAACGCCTGATGGCGCGAGCCGGCCGGCGGCACGCTGAGCACGACGAGCGCGATCATCATCAGTTTCATGGCGTGCGCAGTCTACAACCGCTGCAGTTGCGGGACCAGCCGGCGCGGAACGTCGGCGACGATGACGACGCGGCCATCGTGGGCTTCGTGCTGCTCGTGCTGCACGACACGGCCGTGGCGATACAACTGCGCCATACGATCGCGGTCGCCCTGGTCGTCAGGGTCGAACGCGAGCGTCACGCGCTGGACGTCGAGCGCCAGGCGCGACGTCAGCGTGTCGACCAGCTCGTCGACCCCCTCGCGCGTCAGCGCAGAAATGCGCACGGCCGACGGATCCTGTTCCTGCAGACGCCGCTTCTCGTCGGGCGTCAGCGCGTCGCATTTGTTGTAGACCTCGACGAGGGGCACCTCGGTCGCGCCGACCTCGACGAGCACCTGGCGGACGGCGTTCATCCGCCGCTCGCGATCCGGCGCCGACGCGTCGATCACGTGCAGGACGAGGTCGGCGTCGACCAGCTCTTCGAGGGTGGCGCGAAACGCCGCGACGAGCGTGTGCGGCAGGCGATCGATGAAGCCGACCGTGTCCGACACCAGCAGCTCGCGGCTGTCCGGCAGCCGCACCTGCCGCACCAGCGGGTCCAGCGTGACGAACAGCGCGTTCGACGCCTCCGCGTCCGCCCTCGTCAGCACGTTGAACAGCGTCGTCTTGCCGGCGTTGGTGTAGCCGACGAGCGCAACCGTCGGCACGTCCGCCTTGTGTCGCCGGCTGCGCAGCTGCGCGCGCCGCTTCCGCACCTGTTCGATGTCGCCGCTGACGGCGTGGATCCGCATGCGGATCCGGCGGCGATCGGTCTCGAGCTTCGTCTCCCCGGGACCCCGCGTGCCGATGCCGCCGCCGAGCCTCGACAGCGCGTCGCCGGCGCCGACGAGACGCGGCAGCAGGTATTTGAGCTGCGCCAGCTCCACCTGCAGTTTGCCTTCGCGCGTGCGGGCGCGCCGCGCGAAGATGTCGAGGATCAATTGCGTCCGGTCGACGATCTTCCGTCCGACGTCTTTCTCGATGTGCCGCAGCTGCGCGGGCGTCAGCTCGTTGTCGAAGACGACGACGTCGGCGCCGGTTTCAGCGGCCGCGGCCGCAAGCATCTGGATCTTGCCGGCGCCGAGGTACGTCGACGGATCCGGCTTCGGGCGTTCCTGCAGAACGCGCAGGACGACCTCCGCACCGGCTGCCTCCGCGAGTCCGGCGAGCTCGTCGAGCGAGCGCTCCGCGTCGAGGCGGCGGCCGCGGCCGCCGGTCCCGCCAATCAAGCCGACGAGCGCTGCGCGCTCGCGGCCTACCCTTTTGGTGCGCTGTGCAGACATTGTTGAATCTCGTTCCACGGGATCGCGCCCGCCCGCACGATCGTAGTGTCGCCGCCGCCGGTATCGACGATCGTCGACGGCGCGCCGCCGCGCGTCAGCCCCGCGTCGAACAGGAACATGACGCGATCGCCGAGCGCCTCCTCCACGTCGGACGGGTTCGCCGTCGCCGGGGCGCCGCTGATGTTGGCGCTCGTCGCCGTGACGGGGCGTCCGACTGCCGCGCAGATGGCGCGCGCGCAGCCCTCGTCGGGCACGCGGATCCCGACCTTGCCCGTTCCGGCGCTGACGGCCGGCGCCATCGCGCGCGGCGCGGGCAGCAGCAGCGTCAGCGGTCCGGGCCAGAATCGCCCGGCGAGGAGCGCCGCCGCGCCGTTCAGCGGTCCGATGTGTCGTTCGACCTGCGCGCGATCCGCCGCGATCAACGGAATCCCGCGGTCCTCAGGGCGTCCCTTCGCGGCGAACAGCCGCGCGACCGCCGCGGCGTTGAACGGATCGGCCGCGAGGCCGTACAGCGTGTCGGTCGGCAGCGCGACGATCTCGCCCTCGAGGATCCATTTCGCAGCTTCCTCGATCGCGTCCCGCTGCGGCGCTCCGGGGTCGACGAACACCCTACGCAACGTCCGCCCGCTCCCTCGCTCGTTCGTCCACCATCGTCCGCCAGACGGCGGTGGCGGCGGCGCCCATGATGGCGAGGTTCACGAAGAACACGGCGCGGATGCTGGTGCCGGCGAGAAGCCCCGCGACGAATGGACTGACGGCCATGCCGAACAGCGACGCGCTGGTGAGAACGCCGAAGCTCGTGCCGTGCGCGCCGGCGGGTATCACGCTGCCGGCGGCGCTGTACGACGCCGTCATGGCTGCGCCGATGCCGACGCCGAAGACCGCGGACGCCGCGTTCAGCACCCAGAGGTTCCCGCTGACGCCGAGCGCCCCACCGCCCAGCGCCGCGGCCGCCGCGCCGGCCGTGATGACCTTCCGCGCAGGGTAGCGGCGGAGCAGCTTGCCGCACAGGTGATGGCCGAGCGCGCCGGTCGCCGCCATGATCGAGAACAGCACGCCCGATACAATCGCGACCCGGCTCTCCGCGACACCGACCTGCGCGATGTACAGCGGCAGCACCGGTCCGAGACTGCGGTCCACGAACTGCAGTCCGAAGATCACCACCATCATCAGGATGAAGTTCTGAAATGACAGCACGTCCCGGAACGAGACACGACCGCCGTCTACTCCCTCCGATGTAGGGTCTGACCCCGCACGCGGGGACAGACCCTCCTGCTCGGGGTCTGTCCCCGCGTCCGGGGTCAGACCCCGAGCGCGGGTGGGGTGGTGGACGGCGCGGTCGTCGTACCACAGATGGACGGCGACGAGACCGACGGCGTAGAACGCCGCAGTGACGAAGAACGCCTTTCGCAGTCCGAGCACTCCAGCCAGGATGCCGCCGATGACGGGGCCGACGCCAGGGCCGAGCCGCTGCGCCGTCTGCACGAGCCCGATCGAGGACGGCATCTGGTCGCGCGGCGCCGATTCGGCCGCCATCGCGACGGACAGCGATCCGTAGCCCGCGAACAGCCCCTGCACCGCCCTCAAGGCGAGCACGTGCCAGGCGCGCGTCACGAGCGCCATGGCCGCCATGAGGATCACGAAGCTGGCGAGCGACCGCTCGACCATGATCTTCCGTCCGTACTTGTCCCCGAGCCGGCCCCATGCCGGCGCCAGCAGCGCCGTGAGGCCGGGCGTGACGCCGAGGCTGACGCCGGCCCACGCCGCCTGCGCGGCGACGTCGGTGACGCCGAGCTCACCGATGAACAGCGGCAGGAAGGGCATCACGACCGTGAAGCCCGTGTAGCCGAGAAACGATGCCGCCGTCACGGCGTAGACGTTGCGGCGCCAGGACGGTGCACTCAGAATCGAATCTTCACGTTGGTGTTCTGCGGGATGTGGATGCTGTCGATGAAGCGGATCCGGTGCGGATCGTTCTGCATGATCACCGAGCTGGTGCGCGTGCCGTCGCCGAAGAAGCGGACGCCGCGCATCAGCGTCCCGTCCGTCACGCCGGTCGCGGCGAAGATGATGCCCTTCCCCGGCGCAAGGTCCTTCGACCGGTAGATCTTCTTGAAGTCGGTGATGCCCATCGCGCGGCAGCGCGCTTCGTCCTCGGGCTTGCCGACGACGAGCCGCGCGTAGATTTCGCCGTTGAGACACCGCATCGCGGCGGCCGTGAGGACGCCTTCGGGCGCGCCGCCCGTACCCATCACCGCATGCACGCCCGATCCGACGACCGCCGCAGTGATGCCGGCGGACAGGTCGCCGTCGCCAATCAGTTTGATCCGCGCGCCCGTCGTGCGGATGTCATCGATCAGTTTTTCGTGGCGCGGGCGGTCGAGCACGATGACGACGAGGTCTTCGACCTTCCGGCCGAGGCACCTCGCAATCGCATCGAGGTTGTCCTTGACCGAGGCGTCGAGGCTGACCGCGTCCTTCGAACTCGGACCGACGACCAGCTTTTCCATGTACAGATCCGGCGCGTGAAGGAGTCCGCCCTTCTCCGAGGCGGCGAGCACGGCGATCGCATTCGCCGCGCCGGTCGCGCAGAGGTTCGTCCCCTCGAGCGGATCCACGGCGATGTCGACTTCGGCGAACCGCACGGGGCGCGGGCCGGCGATCTCCTTCGCATGGATCATCCCGACCTTCTCGCCGATGAACAGCATCGGCGCTTCGTCGCGCTCACCCTCGCCGATGACGATGGTGCCGTCGATCGGCACGGTGTCCATCACCTTGCGCATCGCCTCGACCGCGACCTGATCGGAGTGATGGCGGTCGCCCTGGCCCATCGTGTGCGCGCACGCGATGGCGGCCTGCTCGACGACGCGCAGGAACTCGAGCGACAGATCGGCTGATGTCACGCCTTCACCTTCTCGTCGTACGCGGGAAGCTCGCACCGCGTCGGACGATCGACGCGGTAGCCGAGCAGGTAGTCCGCCTGCATCACTTTGTGGATTTCGCGCGTGCCTTCGTAGATGACCGCGCCCTTGCAGTTCCGGTAGAAGCGCCCGACCGGATATTCGTCGGAATAGCCGTTCGCGCCGTGGATCTGCACGGCGTCGCTCGCGGCCCGCTCCGAC
>DASQHH010000142.1:0-7782 GCA_035632195.1 Vicinamibacterales bacterium | reverse complement strand
GAGCCGCGTCGGCCGGACGATTGTCTGCCGCGTCGGCTGCTTGACGTGAGCGGCCCCCGGACCGTGGCAGCGCTCGCACGACGTGCCGAAGTCCATCCACTGCGTCGCGTACGTGTGAGTCGCCGGATCGTAATGCTGATCCTGCCGGCTGACGTGGCATCCGACGCAGCTCTTGTTCCACTGCTGGACGACGAGGCGATCGTCTTCGTCCGGACGGATGATGTCAGCGTTGTGGAACCATTCGCCGCGCTGGACGTCCCAGCTCGGCGCCATCACGACGATCTTCCCGTGATCGATGGTCGTCAGGTAGTGCTGAATCCGACGGCTGCCGAGCGTGTAGTCGATGCGATGTTCCTGCGCCTTGCCGGTAAGCTCCGACTCGGAAATGAAATACGCGCCATCGCGCGCGCGAACCGTGTAATTGTGCCCGCGAAGCGTCAGCGCGCCCTTCGAGAAGTCGCCCTCGACCGCCGCCGGCGTGGCGCGCTGAATCATCTTGCTGTGCCGGCCGCTCGTCCACGTCGCGTGAATCTGCGCGTGGCAGGGCGCGCACGCCGCGGCGCCCACGTAGCCTCGCTCGGCTGAAGCCTGGCGCTCCGGTTGTGCCGCCTCGCGCTCCGGCGGTGCAGATGCCCAGACCACTGCCGACCCGGCCACGACTGCAGCGGCGAGCAGGGACTTCATCGCGGAGCGACTCCGAGACCGCGGACGCGTGCCCCGGGAATACGGATGCCGACTTTGACGTCGCTCGCGTTCGATCCGGCGGGCGAGATGTACTCGACCAGCAGCTCGCTCGACAGCCGATCGACCAGCCGATCGAGCGCCGCCTGGAACGACGCGGCGGAGTAGATAGGCGTCAGCTCGCCGCGCGTCTGTGTGACCAGCGTCCGCAGTTCAGGGACGCCCGCCGAGCCGGCTGCCTGATTGACGATCGCGTGGACGATCGCTCCGCTCCCGACGAGATCGGCTGGAGAATTGTTCGCGTCGTTCTCGCCCGGTGCCGCCGACAGGACCACGACGGCCGAAAAGAGCGACTCGGTCGCACGAAGCGCGCGGGCGGACGCCGCGATGCCTTCCGAGATGTCGGACGCGTCCTCGCCGGTGTCGGGCGTCAGGGCCGCCAGACGGATGAAGAGCGTCGAACGGGAGTCGTCGAAGCCGGCGACGGTCTTCGGAGCGCGTCCGAGCGTCGCGACGGCGATCGGCCGCTCGGCGCCGAGGCGCTCGATGAAATGCCGGGCGGCCTGCTGAAGCACAGGCAAATCCGTCCCGGACACCGCCCGGGTGTCGAGGGCGACCACGATGGGGTAGTCGGCCACGCGGACCGACAGGACCTCGCGCGCGACCCCCGCCTCAGATACCAGGAAGTCATCCGGGCCGACGTCGACCAGGGCGCGGTTCCGGGGGTCGGTGGCGACAGCCAGCACCAGCCGGGTGGTGCTCGTCTGGAACGCCCCACGGCCCAACAGGAGGGCCGTTACGGCCGTATACACCCCAAGCCTGGTCACGGTAACCTCATTATATGTGGACGTTTGCGACGAGATTTTGGATCGGCCGCACAAAAGGTGTGCAAGGAATCAAACTCCCACCTATTGACTTATTTCGCCCGAGTTATGATGTCCGACGCGCACCGCTTCAAAGTTTTGGTGCGGGCACATTGGAGTTCGTGCCTTTGACGTTGCGACTCGTATCCGAAACGATACCGGGTACATCGGCTCTTTAGAGGAGGAGCAGACGACATGAACTGTACGCTCTTTAAGGCTGCCAGGCTGGCCGCGGCATTCGTGGCCGCCCTGAGCTTCGCCGTGCCGTCGTTCGCCCAGGTGTTCACCGGGCGCATCGACGTCACCGTCGAAGACTCGACGGGCGGACGGCTGCCGGGCGTCACCGTGGAGCTGAGTGGGCCGTCGAGTCAGTCGGAAGTGACCGACGCCCAGGGCCAGACGCATTTTCTGAACCTGCCGGTCGGCATCTACGCCGTCAAGGCGTCGCTGTCGGGCTTCGGCGCGTTCAACAACCCGCAGGTGCAGGTGGCGACGGGCGCCGCCACACCGCTCAACATCAAGATGACGGTGGCCGGTCAGGTGGAGACCGTCAACGTCACCGCCGCGCCCCCCATCGTCGACACCAAGCGTGAATCGACGACGACCAACATCACGATCGAAGAGCTGCAGAACATTCCGACGGCGCGCGACCCGTGGGTCGTCATGCAGACCGTGCCGACGATTTACGTCGACCGCGTCAACGTCGGCGGCTCGGAATCGGGCCAGCAGTCGAACTACTTCGGCAAGGGCTCGCTGACGACTGAGAACACCTGGTCGATTGACGGCGTGCCGATCACTGACATGGGCGCGACCGGCTCGACGCCGACCTATTACGACTTCGACATGTTCCAGGAAATGTCCGTTACGACGGGCGGCGCCGATGTCAACAACGTTACGCCCGGCGTCGCGCTCAACCTGGTGCTGAAGAAGGGTTCGAACACGCCGCACGGCAACGCGAACTTCTATTGGGAAGGCGAGGGCCTGCAGGGCAACAACATGGATCCGACGCTCGCCAAGACGATCGGAGGGTCCACGGCGGCCTGCGCCAACAGTGGTTTCACGCAGCACTGCGGCAATCGCACCAATTCGTACAAAGACCGCGGATTCGATCTTGGCGGCCCGATCCTCAAGGACAAGCTCTGGGCGTGGGGCCGTCTCGGACAGACCGATGTCCAGATCCTGACCCTGACCGGCGTTCCCGACAACACGACGCTCAAGAACTACGCATTCAAAGCGGACGCCCAGGCGAATGCGATCACGCGTCTCAATTTCACGTTCTTCGAGGGCAACAAAGTCAAGAACGGCCGCGGAGCATCGGCAACCAAGCCGGCGGAAGCCACGTGGAACCAGACCGGCCCGACCAAGTACTACAAGGGCGAGGGCAACTGGACGCTCGGTCAGTCGCTCTTCGTCGCGGCGCGGTACGCGTATATCTCGGGGGGCTTCGCTCTCGCGCCGCAGGGCGGTCTCAACACGGCCGTCTATCTCGATGATTCGGGCACGTGGCACGGATCGTACGAGGCCTTCAATACAACTCGGCCCCAGTACTACACCAGCGCCGACGCCAACTATTTCGCCGGCAAGCACGAGGTGAAGTTCGGCTTCTCGTACCGCAAGACGCCGGTCGACTCGCTGAGCAACTGGCCTCACGATCCGACCAGCCAACTGCCGGGGTACACGATCTGGAACACGTACCCGAGCATGTTCTACCAGGTCACTCGCGACACGCCTGCCAGTACCTCCGGTCAGTACGCGTCGCTGTTCGTGACGGACACGATCTCGCTGGATCGGCTGACGATCCAGGCCGGCGTCCGGTTCGATCACTCGACGTCGTCGCTGGTCGCGACGGCGGTCACGGCCGTCCCCTCAATCGCGTTCCCAGGTCTGCCTGCGAACGAGCAGCCGGCATACCTGCTGCCTCAACTCAGCGCCGCCGCAGCCAGCAACGCGTATGCCTTCAACGTTCTCGCGCCGCGCGTTGGCCTGACATATGCGCTGACCAACGATCGCAAGACCATCGCCCGCGCGAGCTACGCGATGTTCGCATCGCAGCTTCCCGCGAACGCGTCGGCGTTCATCTCGCCGATTCAATACTCGTACGCGCTCTACGACTGCGTCGACAAGAACGGCAACAAAGCGTGCGATCCGGGCGAGGTGACGGGTTTCGAGGGCACGAGCGGCGTCAACCTGACGAACCCGAGCTCGCTGACGACGGCGAACAAGATCGGCGACATCACGTCGCCGAAGACGCACGAGCTGATGTTCGGCATCGATCACGAAGTCATGCCGAACGTGGGCGTGACGGCGACGCTGACGTACCGCCGCAATGTGGACGTGCTGTGGAATCCGCCGCTCGGCGCGACGTCCGCGAGCTACGTTCAGAACGGCACGTTCAGCGGCACGTTCGCGAACGTCGGCACGGTCAGCGTGCCGATCTACGGCCTGCCGGCAAGCGTCGATCCGACCGCGGGCTACATCACGCAGAACCGGCCGGACTATTACCAGCGCTATCTCGGCTTTGAGCTCGCCGCGACCAAGCGCATGTCCAATCACTGGATGGGGCGCGTGGGCTTTGCGACGACCAGCTGGGACGAGTACTTCACAGCAAACGACGCGAAGATGGATCCCACGGTGACGCCGGTGGAATCGCTGTTCCCAGCGACGTTCTACACGTCGAGCGGCAACGGTTCGGGCCCGCTCGTCAACGGCGGCCCGGTCGCCGTCCAGACGTCGGGCAGCGGCAAGAGCAACATCTACCTCGTGGCGCCGAAGTACCAGTTCACCGCCAACGGCCTGTATCAGGGTCCGTGGGGCATCGACTTCGGGGCGAACCTGATCCTGCGTCAGGGCTACGCCGAGCCGTTCTATCGCAGCAACGTCAGCACCGGCGACTCGCTGAAGCCGCTCAAGAACGTCCTGATTGCCGGCACGGCCGACGGCAGCCACCTGCCGGGGGTGGCCGACGTCGACGTGCGCGTCGAGAAGATGTTCAAGTTCGGCTCGTCGAACGTGGGGCTGGACCTCGACGTCTTCAACCTGCTCAACGCAGGGACGACGCTGGGCATCCAGTACGACGCGCGCAAGACGGGCGCGACCGGTTACAACAACACCCTCGAGATCATGCAGCCGCGAATCGCGCGCCTCGGCGTGCGCTTCTTCTTCTGAGACCGGCTTCGATTCGCCGGTGACGCAGACCCCGGAGGGAAACCTCCGGGGTCTTTTTTTTGAGGAACCCAACCTCCGACAGGTGTCAGACGGTCGATGCGGATATCGCGCCGGCGATAGAATCGCATCGAAATGGGTTCAGGGCGACGAGCGCGTCAACGGCAGGCGCATGCCGTTCCGAACATCGGTCGACCAAATGCGGAGCGTTGGATCCTCGTTCTCGTGTTTGGCGTCGCGGTGGCGTTGCGCCTGGTAGTCGGGGCCTCACTCGCTGATCTTCCGCTGATTCGCACTCCGAAACTCGATTCCGCAGAGTATCTCTCGTGGGCGCTCCGGATCGCCGGCGGCAATTTCGGGTGGCCGCCTGTCTCGCCGCACGCACCAGGATATCCGTTGTTCCTTGCCGCGATCTTCGCACTTGGCGGATCCATCTGGACGGCGACGGTCCTGCAGAGTTTCATTGGAGGGGTGACGGCTGTATGCGTCACGATCGTCGGCAATCGAATGGCTGGTCCGCGCGCCGGCCTGTGCGCCGGACTCTTGTATGCGACGTTTGGTCCGGCGGTGTTCGTCGAAACCAGCCTCTTGTCCGAGGGACTGCTCCTGGCGTTCTTGATGGGGGCGATGGTCCTTTTGACGGCGCCGGGTTTGAAGCCAATCTCGGCATTGTTCGCCGGTGTACTCCTGGGCGCCGCGACGTTTGTGCGGCCGACCGCGCTGTTCATTGCTGGAACGCTCATGTTCGCCCTTTGGTGGATCGTCGCGAAGCAACAACGGATGGCGATCATCCGCTGGTGCGTCTGCGGTCTGCTCCTTGTGCTCGTGCCGGCACTCGCGAAGAGCTGGCATGACTCGCGAACGGTGAGCCTGCAGGGGTTCGGAGGCTTGAACATTTACATCGGCGACTCGCCTCTTCACAGCGGCCGCCCCGTGTTCAGGTTGGGCGCGGGGTGGGAGGAACTGAATTCCGAAGCGCATCGGGCCGGCATCGACGATCCGCGATTGCAGGATCGCTATTACGTCGTGAAGACAGCGCGCGAAATATCGGATCGGCCCGTTGCCTTCGCGCGACTCGTGGCGACGAAGGCGCTATGGCTCGTCCAGTCTGCCGAAGTCCGTGATAGCCATAGTTTTTATTTCTTTGCCGATCAATCTTCGGTCCTTGCCGTCTTGCCGAGAATGATTGTCCTCGCTCCACTCGCTCTGGCGGGAGCCTTCGTACTCCTTCGTCGATCGGCTGTGCCGCCACTCCTCACCGCTTACGCGATCGGCTCAGCCCTCGGCGTTGTGTTGCTGGTGGTCGGAACGCGATATCGGTTACCGTTCGTGCCTGTGCTGGCAATATGGGGTGGAATCGGATGTATCGCCCTCGCCGATGCGGCGCGACACCAGCAATGGCGCCTGCTCGCGAATCTGTGCGGCATCGTGGTCGTCGGTATCGTGTGCAGCAGTCTGCTTCATGATCCGTCGAGCCGGAATCTCTCTGAGGAGTGGGCGTTCACCGGAATGGCATTGGTCAGCGAGCACCGGCCTTCCGAAGCAGAAGCTGCATACAAACGTGCTTTGACAAGCGATTCTGCATCGGCCCTGGCCTGGGACGGCTTGGGTGTGACGCTGTATGACGAGCGCCGCTGGCCGGAAGCGCGAACCGCACTGGACCGAGCCGCGCAACTGGATCCGGTCAATGCGCGGACCGCGTATCACCTCGGGCTGCTGGACGAAGCCGAGCAGCGCCCAGCGGACGCGATCTCCGCTCTGCGACGGACCCTCGAAGTGGATCCCGAGAATGTCGACGCGATGCGGCATCTCGCGTCGGACCTGAGTCTCGTGCGTCGCGACGCCGAAGCCGTCACCGTGCTCAGATCGATTGTTGCCGCGACTCCTGACGACGCGCAGGCCCACCGAACGCTTGCGGGAGCGCTCGCTGGTAGCGGTGACCTTGCGGCGGCACGAGCCGAATTGAATACCGCCCTCAATCTAAGACCATCCGACGCTGAAGCGTGGCTTGATCTCTGTCTCGTCTCCCTTGATTTGCGGCAACCAGGAGACGCTGCAGCGGCGTGTGGGCGAGCGCGCGAGCTCGGTGCGTCGTCCGATCGGCTCCAATTCGCCGAGCGCGCGCTAGAGAACCAGAGACCGCCGCTACGGTAACAAGCGCGACATTCGTCCTACTGCGGAGACGCCGTCCATCCCAGCCGCGTCAGCGCCTCGCGCGCCGACTTCTCGAACGGACCACCGATGCTCAAGTAGCGGTTGTAGTTTTCGATCGCAGCGTCCTTGTCCGGCTTGCTCTCGAACCACGTCCGCGTCGTCGTCACGTAGCGCCGCGAGCGGACATAGCGGAGGTCGTGCGCGCGGGCGAGGTTGTAGTAGCCGACGCCGTCCTTCGGCGCCGTCGCAATCGCCTCGCCGAACGACTTGATCGCGTCGTCGAGCGCGCCGCGGGCCACCTGCACGACGCCGAGGGCGTTGAAGACCTCCGCATCCTTAGGCCACCGCGTCGTCGCCGTCCGGATCGTCCGCATGGCGAGGTCGTAATCCTTCAACTGCAGACAGCCGTCGACGAGGTCGAAATAGACCGGCTCGAACTCGGGGGCGGCGGCGAGCACCTTCTGCCATTCAGTGACGGCATCGCGATACTGCCTCAGGCCGTAATTCGCCTGGCCGAGCGCGTAGTGGACCCATGGATGCGCGCCTGAAGCGCCGGCGGCGGCCGCAAGGCTCGTTCTCGCGGATTCGAGGTCGCCGCGCTGATACGCCTGCCAGCCGGCTTCGGCGTTCGCGTCGCGCGCCGCCGACCCTATCGATCCGAGGTCCTCGACGTGCCGGACTGCACCCGGCCGCAGACGCACTTCTGTGCCCGTCGATGTGTTCGAACGTTCGCCAGGCTCGACGATGCGGCCTGTGTCCGTCGACTCAGAGCGTTCGGGAGGCACCGCAGCGGTCGCCTCTTCCGGCGCCGTCGTCGTCGGCGCGGCCGGTGGCGGAGCAGCTGGTGGCGGAGCAGCCGGCGAGGGCGCAGGCGAGGGCGGCGCGGCCGCAGGTGTCGTGACGGCCGGGGGGGGGGGGGCGG
>DASQHH010000141.1:0-2752 GCA_035632195.1 Vicinamibacterales bacterium | reverse complement strand
GCAGGGCGACGGCGCGATTCAGACGTACTACAACGAAGGCACCAACCAGGAAATGGTGTACCAGACCGGCGGCGGCAACGTCGACTCGCCGACCGGCGGCGTGAAGATCAACATGATCCCGAAAGAGGGCGGTAATCGCTTTGCGGGCTCGGTGTTCGAGGGATACGAGTCGACCAACCTCTACCAGGCGAGCAACATGACCGATTTTCTATCGAGCCACGCCGTCACGTCGCTCGACAAAATCGGCACGTATAACGATTTCGATCTCACGCAGGGCGGTCCAATTAGCAAAGACAAGTTGTGGGCCTTCGGATCGCTGCGGCTGTTTACGGTCAACAAGCCGATCGCCAGTACCTATGCGTCCGATGGCACGGTTGCCGGTGCGCTGGCCTGCTTCAAGGGCACGATTTCCTGCCCGCAAGGCGTCGACCAGCAGCACCAGTACAGCGGCCAGGTGCGCTTCACTTGGCAGGTGAGCCCGAAGAACAAGTTCGCGGCCTACATGGACAAGATCCACAAGGTCCGCGGCGCTGCCATGGCACCGGGCAACGACCAGACGACGGCCGGAGTTGTCTGGAACTCTCCGGATTACCACACGGCCTCGGTCAAGTGGACGTCGACGGTCAGCAGCAAGCTCCTGGTTGAGGGCGGGTACTCCGAGAACATCGAGCGGTACAACAACCTGTACGAACCGACCGTTCCAACGCCGGCATACCGCTCGCCCCAGTTCTACACGCTGGCGACGCACATCGACGTTACGGACGGACTCACATACGGAGGGTCCACTGGAGCCGAGAACGGCCAGTATCCGGATCGCCGCAATCTCCAGGGGACGGCTTCGTATATCACCGGATCGCACAGCGTAAAATTCGGGTTCCAGGACTCGTGGGGCCTGTTCCGGCACTGGTACTATGCGAACGCCGACTTATGGCAGCAGTACACGGTTCAGAGTGGCGTGCTGGCGCCGTTTCAGGTCCAGCTCCTCGACACGCCGCTCAACTCCGCGGAACGGCTGAACGCCAATCTTGGCCTCTACGCGCAAGACGTCTGGACGCTGAACCGCTTGACGCTCACGATCGGCGGCCGCTGGGAGCATGTCAGCGAATCCGTGGTTGGCCAGCCTGCGCAAACCGGCACTTACGCAAACGTGCCGGCTTTTGGTGATATCCAGATGCCAACCTGGAACACCTTCTCCCCGCGGACTGCGGTGGTGTGGGACGTCCAGGGCAACGGCAAGACCGCCGTGCGCTTCGGCTACAACCGGTTCGAGTCGGCCGCCACGACGACGATGGCGAACCTGTTCAACCCGTCGGCCTTTCTCTCGGTTTCGGTGGCGTGGACGGACCTGAACAAGGACGACGTCGCCCAGGGGCCCTACGGCTGCACGTACCTGACGACCGGATGCGAGATCAACTGGGCGGCGGTTCCAGCCACGTTTGGGCAGGCGTCGCTGTCGGCGTTCGATCCGAACCTGAAGCGGCCGTACGTCGATCAGTACAATCTCGGCGTCACGCACGAGGTGATGTCGGGCGTGTCGGTTTCGGCCGAATGGTTCCACAACGTGCAGAATCAAGTGTTCATCCAGAACAACATCCTGCGCCCGGGGACGTACTCGAATGGAGCCGTTCAGAATGCCAGCTACCGCCAAATCCAGGTGTACAGCCCGATTGACGGCACACCGTTGACCATCTACGACCCGATCAATTCGACGGTGGGACGCGCCCAGTCATTCCTCGTGACCAACGACTCGAATTTGACCCAGGTGTATAACTCAGTGGAGCTGGGATTCAACGCACGGCTGGCCCACGGGGCGAGGCTATTCGGCGGCGTCGGGATCGATCGTGCCGTCGCCAACACGTGCGACGCGGCGGCCACCAATCCCAACTTCCTCGTGACCATCGGCGGCGTCAACTACTGCGACCAGACGAAGAGCGGCATTCCCTGGCGAACCGGAATCAAGCTTGTCGGGACATATCCGCTGCCATGGTTCGGCGTGATCGTCAGCGGGTCGTACCAAGGCCTGCCGGGTTATCAAATCGGCACGCAGGCGTTGACCGCGGGCGGCGCCGGTGCCCCGAACTTCACGCAGATCAGCGGCGCAGGATCGGTCTGGCCGGTCACGTCCGCGACCAAGTACACCGTCTGCCCCGGCAACTCCGCCGCGCAGGGCTGCGTCGTGGGCGCGCTCGTGGCGCCGGGCCTCATCTCGTCGGCCAGCGTTCCGCTGATTCCGCCGGGCACGGAGCAGATGCCGCGTTTCAATCAGGTCGACTTCTCCGTCGCCAAGCGCGTCAAGCTCGGACGCCTGACGCTCGATCCGAAGCTCGATCTGTTCAACGCGCTCAACTCGAGTGACTATTTCACAGTCAGGACCTCGTCCTTCACGTCTTCGGCAACAGCCGGCGTGTCGGCCGGAACGTACCTGTATCCGGGCAGCATCATCCAGGGCCGACTGCTGCGTATCGCGGCAGTCATCAACTGGTAAAACGGTCGACACTCGTCGACAGTCCGAGGGCGGGTTCCAGACATGGAACCCGCCTTTTTTTGTCAGCGGAGTGCGTGCGCGAGTGTCTGCAAATCGTCGCGCGCCTGCGCGTAATTCGGATTGAGCGCGAGCGCGCGTTCGAATTCGCGGCGCGCCGCGTCCACCTGCGCGCGGCCGGCGAGCGCGCGGCCGAGCAAGTCGTGCGCTTCAGGATCGGACGGCGCGACGCGCACGGCTTCCACGGCCGCGCGGCCCGCGCCGTCGATG
>DASQHH010000140.1:0-10153 GCA_035632195.1 Vicinamibacterales bacterium | reverse complement strand
GCTGACGAAGCCGTCGGAGCCGCTGTCGTCGTTCATCAGGGCGCTCGGCGCCGAGCCGAAAGTCGTCGGGGTCGAGGCTCACGATCGTCTGCTTGCCTATCTGAGTCACTTGCCGCAGCTGACTGCGAGCGCGCTGATGGGCGTCGTGGGCGACGCCGTCGGGGCGGAGGGGCTCGCGCTCTCCGGCCGCGGCCTGGCCGACACGACGCGGCTCGCGTCCAGCCCGGCGGACATCTGGAAGGACATCGCGGCGACCAACGCCGACGAAATCGGACCGGCGCTCGATGTGCTGATCGCGGTGCTTCAGGACCTCCGGAAGGACTTGCGGAAGGGCGAGCGGCTCGACGACGTGTTCGCGGAAGCCGCCCGCTGGAGAGAGCAGTTGAAACGGTAGGGGCCGCGCCCTTACGGCGTCGCTTTCGCCGGCAGCAGCGTCAGCACCGTCATCCGATCGGCGACGAAGTACTTCCTGAAGATTTCCTGCAACACCTGCGGCGTGATGGCATCGATGCGCTGCTCGCGCGTCAATATCTCGTGCGGATCCCTGTTGAACATCCGGATGGTTTCGAGCCGGCCGAGCCAGTAGCCGTTGTCCTTCAGCGCCGTTTCGTAGCTGCGGCGCGCCGCTTCCTTCGCGCGGTTGGTCAAGTCCTGCGAGCGCCCTTCCTTCTGAATGCGCGCGATTTCCTGCATCACGCGCGATGTCATCCCCTCGAGGTTCTCGGGCGCGGCGCCGAATCGCACTTCGATCTTCCCTGTGCCACTCTGGGGCAGCAGCTGCGACAGCCTGACGGACACGCTGTAGGTCTGGCCGAGATCCTCCCGAAGGATGTCGCGCAGCGCGATCTCGAGCACCGACGTGGCCTCCTGCACCTTCTCCTGCTCGGCGGGATCCATCGGCGGATCCGCATAGAACGAAATCGCCGCCTGTCCTCGCGGCTCCCGGCCGCCGACGACGCGGTCGCGTTCCGTCTCGTCGGGGAAATGGATGCCCACGTCCCGGAAGGTGGACGTCTTCTTTCCAGTCGAGGGCAGCGATCCGACGTATTTCGCAAGGAGCGGGACCGCCTCGTCGACGGAGAACTTGCCGACCATGATGAACGTGAAATCCGCCGCGTTCGCGAAGCGCGCCTTGTAGAAGGCGAGCATCTTCGCCGGGTCGAGCGCGGCGACGCGCTCCGCCGTCAGCGGCCTGGACGTGTAATGGCCGGACGTGTTCATCTGCGAGAGCTTTTCGCCGAAGATCTGCGCCGGTGCGCTCCCGCGGTTGGCGACCATTGCGTCCAGCTGACGCTTCATCACCGCCCACGAGTCGGCGTCATCGTTCGGCGCAGTGACGCGCTGATAGAGGAGCTGCAGCGCGGTTTCGAGATCGGAGGGTGTTGCACCGCCCTGTACGCCCTGGCTCGACAGTCCGATGTACGGCGAGGCGCTCACGAGTTTGCCCGACAGCATCTTCTGGAGATCGAGCGCCTTGATGCCGCCCGCGCCGGACGTCTGGACCAGCGCCGGCGCGAGGGCAGCGTCCTCGTACTCGGCTGGAGGAGCGAGCGATGCGCCGCCGGGTGCCGAGAACGAGAACACGATTTGATCGTTCTTGAAGTCGGTTGGTTTCAGCCACGCTTCGACGCCGTTGGCGAACGTCACGACGGTGAGGCCGAGGTCGTCGACGGATCGCCGCGACGCGACGGCGCCAGGCGCCGGCGCGTGCTCCATCAGGCCGCGCGTCGTCGTCGTGTCGGTCCAGGCGGTGACGGTTGCCGCCGATGCGTTGCGCCACGCCGTCAGGAGATCCGCGTCAGTGGGCACGCGGACGCCGGGTTTTTCGGGCGCCGTCGCGAGGATCACGCGGTTGTCGTCGCCGACCAGCGTCCTGGCCAGCGTCATGAGCTCGTCGGATGTCATCGTCGGCAGCAGCTGCTGGACCAGACGGTATTCGTAGGCGATACCCGGGCTCGGCTCGTCGATGAGAAAGTTGCGGAGGTACTCGTCCGCGAGTTGATCGCTCGGCGTCTTGTCGCTTTCCTTGAACGCCTCCTCGTAGAACGCCAGCATCGCCTTTCGGGCGCGATCGAGCTCTCCGGCGCCGAAACCGAATTCGCGGACGCGTTTGGCTTCGGTGGCGAGGACCTTGACGCCGTCCTCGATCCTGCCGTCCTGCACGCCGGCGGCCATCGTGAACGTGGCGACGCCGGCGCTCAGGCTGCTGTTGTCGACGCCCGCGCCGAGGAACTGCGCGTCCGGTTTGCGGGAGAGCTCCTCGAACCGGTCGTCGATCATGTTGTCGATGATCCGGTACTCGAGATCGCGGCGGTAGTCGCCGACCGTCGCCTGTCCCTCGCGCGGCCGCTTGCGGACGATCTGCACGCTTGATCGGGTCAACTCAGGATCCGTCACGATGCTGACGAGCGTTTCCTGATGAAGGGGAACGATCCGGTCCGGTTCTTTCTGTGCAGGCGCGCGGTCCGTCAACGGCGAGAACGTCGTTTTGATGTCCTGCTCCATCTTGGCGATGTCGATGTCGCCAACCACCGCGACGGCCATTTTCTCGGGCCGGTACCACGTGTCGTAGAAGTCCCGCAGCCGCTGGACCGGCGCGTTGCGGATGATGTCGGGCTTCCCGATGGGGAGCCGCTCGGCGTATCGCGAGTGGTAGAAGAGCAGCGGGAACTGCTTGTCGCGGATGCGCGAGCCCGCGCCGAGGCCGAGGCGCCATTCCTCGATCACGCCGGGGCGTTCCTTGTCGACCTCTTTCGGATCGAGCGTCAGGCCGCCGGCGTAGTCGGAAAAGGCCGTGAGCGCCGTAGCGAGCACGTCCGGCCGATCGCTCGGGAGATCGAGCTGGTAGACGGTTTCGTCGAAGCTCGTGTACGCGTTGACGTGCGGACCGAGCCTGGCGCCGACGCGTTCGAAATACGCAAAGACGTCTCCGGCCTTGAAGTGGGTGCTGCCGTTGAACGCCATGTGCTCGATGAGGTGCGCGAGCCCCTGCTGGTCGTCGGCTTCGTTGATCGAGCCGGCCTTGATGGCGAGCCGCATCGACACGCGTTTCTCGGGATGCTTGTTCTGCCTGACGTAGTAGGTGAGGCCGTTTGGCAGAACGCCTTTGTGGATGGCGGTGTCGAATGGCACCGCGTCAGTCATTTTGAAACTGTCGGCTGGACGCGGCTGCGTCTGTCCGTGGAGCGCCGCGGACGCGGCCAGAACGACGCCGGCGACGGCGCCGACCGTGAGGCGGAGCGTGCGATTCATAAGCACCTATTGTGACGTCTTTTTGGGTGCGGCGGCTTCGGTCCGGCCGTCATGGCGCGGCGCGGCTGCGCGAACGCGGGAGAGGAGCAGGCGATCGTGACGGCGACGAGCAGGAAGCGGACGCGCATGGCAACCTCCGAGGCAGCGAGAACCCGCAGGGCCTCTGAAGCGTCGGGATGGTAACACTATAATTTCAACATGACGAACGGCTTCGAGGCGGTCATCGTCGGCGCGTGCCGCACGCCGATCGGTGCGTTCGGCGGCACGCTGAAGGACATGTCCGCGGTGGATCTCGGCGCGATCGTGATCAAAGAGGCGCTCGCGCGCGGAGGTGTGCCGGTCGCCGACGTGGGCGACGTGGTGATGGGCTGCGTGCTCCAGGCCGGCGCCGGCATGAACGTTGCGCGGCAGGCCGCGCTTCGCGCCGGTCTCCCGGTCGATGTGCCGGGCGAGACGATCAACCGCGTCTGCGGATCGGGACTGCAGGCCGTTGTGCACGCGGTGGAGGCCATCGGCGTCGGATACACCGATACCGTTGTCGCAGGCGGCACCGAATCGATGTCCAACGCGCCGTATCTGTTGCAGGGCGCCCGCTGGGGTTATCGCATGGGGAACGCCGAGGCGATCGATTCCATGCTCCACGAAGGCCTGACGTGCGCCGTCAAGGCGTGTCACATGGGGATTACCGCCGAAGAAGTCGCGACGCGCTACGGCGTGTCGCGCGCGGACCAGGACGCCTTTGCGGCCGAGAGCCAGCAGCGCGCCGAACGTGCCATCCGCGACGGTCGTTTCAAGGACGAAATCGTTTCGGTGAACGTCACGCGGAAGAAGGGCGAGCTGATGACCGTCTCCGTCGACGAGTACCCGCGCGCGGGAACGACGGTGGAAAAGCTTGCGGCATTGAAGCCTGCTTTCAAGAAGGATGGCACCGTCACTGCGGGCAATGCTTCCGGGATCAACGACGGCGCGGCCGCGCTCGTCGTCATGTCGCCCGCGAAGGCCAAAGCGATCGGGGCGCAGCCGCTCGCGCGCATCGTCTCGTATGCAAGCGTTGGTGTCGATCCGGCGGTCATGGGCATCGGGCCGGTCCCCGCGGTACGTCGGGCGCTCAATCGGGCACGTTTGTCGCTCGGGGACATCGATCTGTTCGAGCTGAACGAAGCCTTCGCAGCCCAATCGGTTGCCGTGACCCGGGAATTGCAGATCGACCCAGCGATAGTGAACGTCAATGGCGGCGCGATTGCGCTCGGCCATCCCATTGGCGCAAGCGGAGCCCGAGTTCTGACGACGTTGCTCTACGGACTGCGGGCACGGAAGGCCCGCTACGGCGTCGCCTCTCTCTGTATCGGCGGCGGCATGGGGATCGCGAAGACGGTCGAAAGAATCTGACCGCGAAGCGAGCCAGTCCGTACAGCAGCCGCGGCGGCGAACCGTTTCCGTCCGAGTCTCGTATCTGTGGATTAATGCGCCGCTTCAGTTGCGTGGTCGCGCCGACCGTCGTCACCTTGTTCCTCGCTTCAGGGTTGGCCGCGGCGCAGGACACCGCGCAGCCTCCGGAACAACCCAGGCCCATCGTCAACGACGTGCGGATCGACGGGGCCAAAGAGCTGGGCCGCAGCGTCATTCTGCGGGCGGGAAATGTAACCGTCGGTGAGCGGCTGCCGGCCGATCCTGTTGTTATCGCCGGGGACGTCGGGAATCGGTACCGCGACGAGGGTTACACGTTCGCGAGGGTCACCGCACGCTTCGACGAGCCCACCGGCGTCCTGTCGCTCACGATCGACGAGGGCGTCATCGACGCGGTGGAATTCGAGGGCGTCGGCCAGGGTATTGCCCACGTCTTCATGGACCAGTTCGCGTTGCGCGCCGGCGACGTCTTCAACCGTTCGCGTGCCACGCATGCGCTGACGGTGCTTCTGCGCCAGACGCGCGGAGCCGTGAGCCCGCTGGGCCAGCGCCGGACGTTCAATCTCATCGAGCGCGGCGGCCAGCGCGTACTGGTGGTCGATCTCCGCGAGCCGGCCGGCCGGTTCAAACTCGTACCGGATATCGGAGATCGCGAAGACTGGTTTACGCCGGTCGACGGATTCGTTCCGTCGCTCGGTTTCGGCGCGGCTGTTTTCGATCACGAGGACTTCAATCACGCGTTCGTCGCCGGCCATCTGTCCGCGAAGCTCGCGTCGGGGCAGTTCGGCTACGCGCTGGGATTCGAGAAGCCGCTGTTTGTGTCGACGAAGCTGTTCCTCGGCGGCGAGCTGCACGATCTGACGGCCAGCGACGACCAGTGGCAGGTCTCGTCGACGGAAGCGAGCCTTGCATCGGTTGCCGCCCGGCGCAATTTCCGAGACTACTATCGGCGCCGGGGCATTCAAGTCAACGGGGCCCTCCGCGTGGAACGCCGCGTCGAGCTGCTCGCGGTGTACAAGAACGAGCGCCAGGAGAATCTCGGCATCGAGTCGAACTACAGTCTCTGGAACAGCGACGAACTGTTCCGTACCAATGTCGGCGCCGTTTCCGGCCGCCTAAGCGAGGTCGTCGTCGGTGTTTCCGTCGACGGCGACGGATTCGATCGCGAGTCGCTCGAGTCGAGCTACCGCCGTCATCAGCTCGAGACGCCGTTCGGCGACCGCCTCCGCAAGCCGACGGGCGACGATGACATGTCGCGCGTCTGGCGCGTCGACTGGACGTCGGAAATCTCGACGCCGGGCGGATTGGACAGCGACTTCGACTTCAGCCGTCACATCCTGAGCGGGCGGGCGCGCCTTCCGCTGTCGGAGCATCAGGACCTTTCGGTCCGTGCCATCGGTGGCTGGTCCGGCGGCGTCCTTCCGCCGCAGCGGCTCTTCGCGCTGGGCGGTATTGGCTCTGTCCATGGCTACGACTTCAAGGAAGCCGTCGGCGACACGATGGAGCTGCTCAATCTCGAGTACGCGCTGGGTTGGCGCGACGGATTTCAGACGATTGGCTTCTTCGACACCGGACGCGTGCGCTCGGGATCGAGCGACGCACAGGTGCTGAAGGGCGTCGGCCTCGGCGTGAACTTCAACGGATTCCGCGTCGATTTCGGCTACAAGCTGGACGATATTCCCCGTTCCCTGCAGGTGCTGGTGCGATTCGGACGAACCTTCTGACCGTTCGATGAAACGCCTCGTCTGCGCGGGCGCAATTGTCCTGGTCATGGTGGGACGGGTGTCCGCGCGGCCGGCGGCGGCCTTCGAGGTCCGGGTCAAGGACGTTCACGCCCAGGCGCAGACCGTCCGTGCGACGATCGAGCTGCGCGACGTCGTCCCCGATCGCTTCAAGAAGGTGCTCGACGACGGCGGACCGCTGCACCTGCGTGTGCAGGCGGAGCTGTGGGAGAGCCGGCCCGTCTGGGATCAGCTGGTGTATCCCGCGATCATTCGGATGTTCAGGCTCGCGCAGCGCGCGGCCACGCGCGACATCGCCATTGACGGTGCGGGCGGCACGACGGCCTACCGCTCCGTCCCCAACCCAATGCCGATTCAACTCGATCTCGGCAGCCGCGCGCGCATCGTCGATGACGGACGGTATTACGTCCATGTCATCGCGACGCTCGGTACCGTCGCGGACCGGGATGTCGAGGACGCCGAGGACGCTGTCTTCGGGCGTGCCTCTGATGCGAACTCGCTCGGATCGTTCGGACGGATGCTCTTCCACACGGCGATGAAGGTCGGCGACTACCTGCAGAGCGTGTCCGCGGAGGCGAAGAGCCGGACGATCGCCGGCGCGGAAATCACGAAACCCTGAGCGCCTCCACCGGCGCGACGCGCGCCGCCCGGCGCGCGGGCAGATAACTGGCCACGAACGCGACGGCGCTCAGAAGCAACGCAACCGCAGCGAACGTCGCCGGATCGGTCGTGCTGGTGCCGTAGAGCAGCGTCGCGATCGACCGGGTGAGGACGAGGGACAGCGCAATCCCGACCGCCAGTCCCGCGAGCGCGAGTCGGCCCGCGTCCAGGAGGACCATCTGGATCACCTGGCCCGCGTCCGCCCCGAGGGCGAGCCGGACGCCAATCTCCGGCGTCCGCTGACTCACGGCGTACGACATCACCCCGTAAATCCCGATCGAAGCGAGCATGAGCGCGACGGCGGCAAACACGGCGAGCAGGAATGAGCTGAACCGCGCCTGAGCGACCGACTTCGCCGCCCACTGTGTCATTGTCCGGACGTCGGACACCGGCTGGTCCGGGTCGACCGCGCGGATGGCACTCTCAATCGACGGCGCGAGCGCAAGAGGATCGCCCGCGCTGCGTACGGTGAGCGTCATCGCGCTGTAGGCGAGTTGGGGATGCGGCCAGTACGACGTCGGCCTCGGCTCGGCGGTCAGATCCTGAAAGTGCACATCTCCGACGACGCCCACAATCTCAGTCGGGATCACCGGATCGGTCATGTCGATGAGCAGTCGCTTGCCGATGGGGTTCTCGTGCGGAAAATACGTTCGGACGAGCGATTCGCTGACAACGACGACGTTCGATCGCTCGGTCATCTCTCGCTCGGTGAACAGCCGGCCCGCAATCAGCGGAATCTGCAGCGTGCCGAACAGGCCATTGTCGCAGACGCTGACGTTGGTGATGTTCTGCTGTCCCGGTGGGGGCGGCGTCTGTCCTTCAATCGTGAAGCTGGTTCCCGCGCCGAGTTGTCCGGTCAACGGCAGGAAGCTGATCGCCCCTGCCGCCTGAACGCCCGGCAGCCTCCGAACGTCGTCCGCCGCGCGTGAAAAGAATCGCGTCCGAGCGGCGGCGTCGCCGTACTTCGCCGCCGGCAGTTGCACGCGCATGGTCAGCACGTTCGTGGTTGCGTATCCGGGATCGATTCGGCCGACGGCACTGAAGCTGCGCAGGAGCAGACCGGCACCGACGAGGAGCACCACGGCGAGCGCCAACTCGGATACGACGAATGCCTGGCGAAGGCGCGTGCGTCTGACGCCGGCGCCGATCTGGCGCGCGCCGTCGCGCAGCGCGTCCTGGACGTTCGTCTTCGCGCCCTCGAAGGCCGGTGCCAGTCCGCACAGGATGGCCGTGGCGATCGAAACGGCGGCGGTGAATCCAAGGACCGCGTTATTGAGCGAGACGCCGGCCATCGCGGACAGTTCGACCGGACTCAGCGCTGCGAGCGCACGAACACCGCCGTAGGCGACCAGGAGTCCGGCGCCGCCGCCGAGCAGAGCGAGGACGAGGCTCTCGGTCAGCAGTTGACGGACCACGCGGCCGCGGCCGGCGCCGAGCGCAGCTCGGATGGCGATCTCGCGTTCGCGCACCGCCCCGCGTGCGAGCAGCAGGTTAGCGACGTTGGCGCAGGCGATCAGCAGCACGAACGTGACAGCGCCGGCAAGAATCAGCAGCGCCCGCCGATAGTCTCCTGATAGTTCGTCGCGGAGCGGAACGACTCGCGCGCCCCATCCGGTGTTCCGGACGGGGGTTTCGATGACGAGCTGCTGCGCGATGGCGGTCAGCTGGGCCTGTGCCTGCGCAAGCGTCTGATTCGGCTTCAGCAGCGCGATCGCCTGCATATACCGCCCGCCGCGGTCTCGGGCATCGGCGCCCAGCACGAACGGGGACCAGAGATCCGAGGGTTTGCCCGCGAGCGAGTTTTCCCTGATGAACAGGTCGAATCCCTGCGGCATGACGCCGACGACGGTGTTCGGTTTCGAATTGAGCTGAATCGTCCTGCCGATGATGTCGCGATCGCCGCCGAATCGGCGCTGCCAGAGCGCGTAGCTGAGAATTACCGCCGGGGACTGCGGGTCGTTGTTCTCCGCGTCACTGAACGTGCGTCCCAGCATCGGCCGGACGCCGAGAATGGGAAAGAAGTCCGCTGTGACGTTCTGAACGACGATTTCCTCAGGGTCGCCGCTGCCGGTCAGGTTTGCGCGGGTATCGACGAGGCCCGCCATACGCTCGAACGCCGTGGCGCGCTCCTTCCACCGTACGAACTGCGACGGTCCGAGAACGTTATTACGTCCCGGACGCCGGGCCCACGTCTCCCACAGCACGACGACGCGACCGGGATCGCGGTAGGGAAGGCGCTCGAGGAGCACCGCGTTGACGACGGAAAAGATGGCGGTGTTCGCGCCGATCCCGATCGCCAGCGCCAGGGCGGCGACGGCGGTTAGCGCCGGCGTCCGCAGACAGGAGCGGACGGCGTAGCGCAGATCCTGCAGCAGGGAATCCAACATGGGCCTTTAGATTCCGGAGCGCCGCGGTTGGTTGTCAGGGAGGGCGCTATAAGCCGTTGAGGCCGGGGCGGATCTGAATCGACACGCCCGCAGTGGCAACCGTCTTGTCACGGCGCTTGAGGCGGAACTGCACGCGATAATTGCCCGCCCGAAACGTGTGCTCAACGGTAAACCGGCGCTTGATTTCGCTCTTGCCTGCCTCGTACGGGTCGCAGTCAGAGGACGCCTCGGACTGTGTGCCGTCGCCCCAGTCCCATTCGGTCGCTGCGCAGTAGAACTCCTCGAAGTCGTTCGCACCGCCGGCGAGCTCGGCCGTCAGGACGATGCGCGCGGGCGACATCGCGACGACGGGCTGCGCTTTCAGCGACAGACGGGGCCGCTTCGAGTCATCATCCTTCGCGGATGACCTGTCGTTCTTCTGGGCAGAGATGACGGCCCCCGCCGCCATCATCGCGAGGACCGACACGACGCACCCGTACGCGACGCGCTGTCGGAGCATTTGCACAGATTCTACCGTCGCGAAAGGTCGCCGGCAAGCCGCATCAGCGATAATGCACGGATGCTTCCGCAGGCAGTGCATCCGAATGCGATCGCGTGTACCGATGCTTCCTGGTCTGCTGTCGACGCCGACCTTCTGATTGTGCCGTGGTTCGACGACGACCAGCCTCACTCGATGACGGCTGTCGACGAGGCCTGCGGCGGCGA
>DASQHH010000139.1:0-6855 GCA_035632195.1 Vicinamibacterales bacterium | reverse complement strand
TTGAGGGCCGCCGGCTTGTTGGCCGCCTGCACCGTCCTGTCGGCGATGCCTGCGCGCGCTCAGACGCCGCGCGCGGCATCAACGGACGCGGCCGTCGGCATTCCGATCCAGGACCAACTCGTGCGATCGAAATGCGGCGGGTGCCATCGTCCGGACGATCAGGGCCGCATGTCGCGCATCTCGTACCGCCGCGCGACGCCCGAGAACTGGGAACGCACGATCAAGCGGATGGTCACGCTGAACCACGCGAACCTCGAGCCGTCCGACGCGCGCGCGATTCTCAAGTATCTGTCGGATCATCTCGGGCTCGCGCCTGAGGAAGCGCGGCCGATCGCGTTCGACGCCGAGCGGCGGATGATCGAATACACCTACACTGCGGACAAAGAGACGTCCGACCTGTGTTCGTCGTGCCACTCGTTCGCACGCGTGCAGAGCGAGCGGCGCACCAAAGAGGAATGGGGCCTGCTGGTCGCGATGCATCGCGGCTACTACCCGCTCGTCGACAACCAGCCGATGAATGGCGGCTCCGGTTTCCGCCGCGGCGGACGCGGACAGACTGAAGCGCCGCCCGCCGACGGCCGCCCGCCTGACAACCGCCAGCCGATGGAGAAGGCGCTCGAGCACCTGACCAAGACGCTGCCGCTCACGACGTCCGAGTGGTCGTCGTGGAGCGCGGCAATGCAGCCGCCGAAGCTCGCCGGCCGGTGGGCCATAGTCGGCACGGTGACGGGCAAAGGCGCGGTGTACGGCCAGGTGACGATCGCGGCCGACGGCAGCGCACCGGACAGCTTTACGACGCAGACGAAGTACACCGTTGCCCGCACCGGCGAGACGGTCACGCGGACCGGCAAGGCGCTCGTGTACACGGGGTTCCAGTGGCGCGGACGGAGCAACGCCGGGGGCGCCAATGCGGATCCGTGGCGCGAAGTGCTGTTCGTCGAGCGCGACTGGAAACAGATGTGGGGCCGCTGGTTCACCGGTGCGTACGACGAAACCGGCGTAGACGTGCGGCTCGTGCGCCTCTCGAACGACCCGGTGGTGCTCGGCACGAGCGTCGCCGCGATCCGAACCGCATCGAACGCGCGTCCGGTGAAGATCTTCGGCGCGAACCTGCCGACGGACGTCAAGGCCGACGACATCGGCTTCGGTCAGGGCGTCAAAGTCTCGCGCGTCGTCTCCGCGCGACCCGACGAGCTCTCGGTCGAAGTCGACGTCGCGGCGAACGCGCCGATCGGCGCGCGCGATGTCTCGATCGGCGGCACCGTCAAGCCGGCGGCGCTCGTCGTCTTCGACAAGATCGACGGACTGCGCGTCCTGCCGCAGGCCGGGATGGCGCGCGTCGGCGGCGTCGTCTTTCCGAAACAGTTCCAGCAGTTCGAGGCCATCGGCGTCAACAACGGACCCGACGGCAAGCCCGATACCGCCGACGACCTCACGCTCGGCATCGTCGACGTGAAGTGGTCGGTCGAGGAATATCCGGCGACGTGGGGCGACGACGACGCCCAGTGGGTCGGAACGCTCGATCAAAGCGGGCTGTTCACGCCGAACGTCGACGGACCGAATCCGAAGCGCAGCGGCAACCGCGACAACGTCGGCGACGTGTGGGTCGTCGCCGAGGCGACGGGCGGCGACCTGCGCGATACGACCAGGCCGCTGCGCGCCCGCGCGCACCTGCTCGTGACCGTGCCGCTCTACATGGCGTGGTTCCAGAGCGGTGGAGGGAGTCAATAATGTACGCCGCTCGCGAACATCATCGCTTCGAAGCGGCGGGCAAGCCGTTCGTGTACCTCGTGCCGAGCGCGGCGATTTTCGAGCTCGACGAAGCGTCGGACGCGGCGCTGCGCGCGCTGACCGAGCGCCCACTGTCGCGCGAGGAGCTGGAGCCGTACGGATCGGCCCTCGACGATCTGATGCGGGTCCAGGCGATCGGCATCGTCGACGAACCGAGGCCGCCGCAACAGAAGATCATTCCGCTCGCGCCGTTTCCACTGACGACGATGGTTCTCAACGTCACCAATCAGTGCAATCTGAGCTGCACGTACTGCTACGAGTACGGCGAGGACAAGATCGTCGACACGGAGAACGGCCGGCAGCCGAAGTTCATGAGCGAGGAGACGGCGCGCGACAGCGTGGAATTCATGCTGAAGGAAGCGGGAACCAATCCCGTCGCGCACATCACGTTCTTCGGCGGCGAAACGCTGCTGAACTTTCCGGTGCTGAAGACGACCATCGCGTACGCGCGTCAGCGGGCGGCGGAGGTCGGCAAGACGGTCGATTTCAGCCTGACGACGAACGCGACGCTGCTGAAGCCGGAGATTATCGAGTTCCTCGCCGAGAACCGCGTCGGCGTCACGATCTCCATCGACGGCCCGAAGGAAGTGCAGGACAGGTTCCGCGTCTTCAACAACGGCACGGGCAGCTACGACATCGTCGCGCCGAAGATCAAGGAATTGATCAAGCGCCACCGCACGCGGCCGATCGGCGCGCGCGTGACGCTCACGTCGGGCAAGATGGACGTGAAGCGCATCTACCGCCACCTCACCGAGGAGATCGGCTTCTGGGAAGTCGGCTTCGCCCCCGTGACGACGGCGCCGAACCGCGCGCACGCGATTGCCGAGGGCGGATACGACGAAATGCTTGGCCAGTTCACCGAGCTCGCCGACGAGTTCCTCGAGGCCTCGGTGGCGAACCGGCACCACGGCTTCTCGAACGTCAAGGAGACGATCGAGGAACTGCACAAGGGCGTGAGCAAGGCGTATCCATGCGGCGCCGGACTCGGGCTGCTCGGCGTGGCGACGGACGGCGACGTCGCGCTGTGTCACCGCTTCGCCGGGTCGGACACGCACAAGCTCGGGACCGTCCGCGACGGCATCGACCGCAGCGCGCAGTTCGCGTTCTACGAAAAGCACCACGTCTACAACAAGACCGACTGCAGCGTCTGCTGGGCGCGGCCGCTGTGCTCGGGCGGCTGCTATCACGAAGCGCACACGCGGTACGGAGACACCGCGCACGCGAACCTGCACTACTGCGACTGGATCCGCGGATGGACCGACGTCTGTCTGCGTGTCTACGGAGAGCTGTCGGTCCGCAATCCCGCGTACTTATCGCAATTCGACGAACCGGAGCGCGAGGCTTTAGCCGAGCGGGTCTCATGAAGAGCGGAAGGAGCGCGAGGCTTTAGCCGAGCGCTGGAGAAAACGATGAATCACCTGAAACCGATCAACCGCAAGGCCGCGCGAATCGAGAAGGCCACCGAGCACGACGTCGTCGGGCTCCAGCGGACGGCACTGCCGCTGCTGCCGCATTTTCCGATCGGCTGCTCGCTCGTGTTCTCGCCGGGCTGGGAGGCGGATCGCTCGGGCGGCACGGCCGGGCTGTGCCAGCCGGTCGAGCGCGATCTGTTCGACTGCCACATCGGCTGCTACTGGCCGGCGCAAGTGCCCGACCAGCTGAATCACGCGCCCGACTGGACCGCGAAATGCGCGGCGGCGGCTAAGGACTGGCGGAAGATCGATCTCATCTTCCCGTAGAGAGAGGCGACCATGAAGAAGCTTGCGCTCGCCATCGCGGCGGCTGCCGCGATCTGGATTCCGCTTCACGGGGCCGACTTGTCTCGCCGAAGCCCCGAGGCGAAGGCGGAAAAGCCGCGCGTCTCGGCAGGCAACGGCACCCTGATCATCGGCTCGTACCCGAAGCAGTTCTGGATCATCGACGAGGCGACGGAGAAGATCGTCGGCTCGATCCCGTTCCAGTCCGGCATCCCGCGGCGGACGACGCTGTCGCACGACCGCAAGCGCTTCTACACCATCGAAGCGCAGATGGAGAAGGTCGAGATCCTCGACATCGCCGCGCGCCGGACGCTCGACACCTTCACGCTCAGCGAAGGCAACAAGAAGGTCCGCATCCGCAGCATCGAGCCGGATCCGCAGAACAAGTACGTGATGATGGTCACGGCCTCCGCGACGAAGCTGATCGACCGCTTCGAGATCGGCGCGCCGCAGTTCGTCCAGTACGATCTCGCGACGCACAAGGTCGTGCGCACGATCCCGTGGCCGAACAACGAAGAGCGGCAGAACGCGAACATCATGTTCTCCCCCGACGGGAAGCTGCTCTACATGTTCAGCGACCAGGACGTGCTCATCTACGACACGGCGGACTTCAAGCAGATCGACAAGTGGGAATTGTCGCGTCCCGTCGAAGAGGGGTTCGGCCGCCTCGACTTCGGCTCGCGCGATGCGTTCAACGACGAGCCGGGTTTCTACACGTCGCTCTTCAGCGTCACCGACCCGGTGCAGCACCGGCGGACGATGGGCATCGGACGAGTGAACCTGGCGGCGAAGTCGGTCGAGTACTACACAATCGGGCCGTGGTCGCCCGTCAGCTTCGCGATGGCGCCGGGCCGCAAGGTCGCATTCGGCCTGTCCGAGGAGATCGGCAAGTACGAGTTCTGGAAGTTCGACCTCGTCAATCACAAGCTGGCGGGCCGTACGGAGTTCAAGGGGCGGCCGCGCATGGGGCTCAGGACGAGCACCAACGGCAAGGTCCTCTACATCTACGTCGCCGGCAATACGATCGACCTCTACGACGCGGACACGTATCAGTATCTGCGGACGATCACGCTGGACGGCGATCAGACGAGCGAGCTGTTCGTGCTGCCGACGCCGCCGAGCGTGACCGCGCCGACGACCGCACAGTGATCGCCGCGAAGACGCGAAGACACGAAGAGCATGCAGGCTTCGTGTTTTCGTGCCTTCGTGGCTGACCTCCAATGGATTCCGATCTGCGCCGCGCGCTGCGCTTCGTCGCGCCGTACTGGCGGCGGCTCGCGCTCGTCCTCGCGCTGAGCGTCGTCAGCACGGCGCTGTCGCTGTACGTTCCGCTGCTGACCCGCGACTTCGTCGACCGCGCCCTCATCGGCCGCGATTTCGGCACGCTCATCCGCGTCGTCGCCGCCTTCGGCGCCGTGACGCTCGCCGGCTTCGCGGTCAACATCGTCAGCGGCCTGCGGTACACGCGCGTGTCGGCGGACATCCTGTTCGACATGCGCCTCGAGATGTACCGCCACCTGCAGCGGCTGTCGCCGAGGTTCTACGCGCGGACGCGCATCGGCGACATCATGTCGCGCATCAACAACGACGTCGGCGAGATTCAGCGCATCGCGTCCGAGACGGCGCTGGCATGGCTCGGGAACGTCCTGTTCCTCGCGGGGACCGTCGCGATGCTCGCGTGGCTCGACCTGCGGCTGTTCGCCGTTGCGGTCGCCGGCATCCCGTTCGGACTGTGGGCGCTGGTGCGCTACCGCGAACGGCTCGAGCACGAGGTCGCGACGCTGCGGCAGCGGAGCGCGGACATCGGCAGCTTCCTGATCGAGACGCTCCAGGCGTCGCGGCTGGTCGCGGCCGCGCGCGCCGAGGAGCGCGAGGTCGCGCGCTTCCGCCGGCGCAACGACGCCTTCGTCCGTTCGCTGATGTCGATGCAGCTGCTGACGTATCTTTCCGGCGGCCTGCCCGGGTTGATTCTCTCCGCCGGCACCGCGGCGGTCTTCGTGTACGGCGGCGTGCGCGTCATCCAGGCCAGCATCTCCGTCGGCACGTTCGTCGCGTTCATGGCGTACCAGATGCGGCTGCTGCCGCCGCTGCAGGCGCTGATGGGTATGTATGCGAACCTCGCGACCGTCCGCGTCTCGATGCGGCGCGTGTCCCAGGTTCTCGACGAGCCGATCGAGGTCCTCGAAGCGGCGGGCGCCGCGCCGCTGACGGACGTGAAAGGCGCCGTGGAGTTCGGCAGTGTCTCGCTGACCTTCGACGGACGCTCGCCGATTATCGAGCAGCTGTCGTTCGCCGCGCGGCCCGGAGAGATCGTCGCCATCGTTGGACCGAGCGGCAGCGGCAAGTCGACGGTCGCGGATCTGCTGCTGCGCCTGATGGACCCCGACGACGGCGTGATCACGCTCGACGGGAAGGACCTCCGGACGCTGCGGCTCGACGACGTCCGCAGCGCGGTCGCGCTCGTGGACCAGGAGCCGTGCATCCTGCACGCGACGATCGCCGAGAACATCCGATACGCGCGTCCGGGCGCGAGCAACGCTGACGTCGCCGCGGCTGCGCGCCGCGCGGCGCTCGATCGCTTCATCGACACGTTGCCGAAGAAGTACGACACTGTAGTCGGCGAGCGCGGGCACGCGCTGTCTGCCGGAGAACGGCAGCGCCTCGCCGCGGCGCGCGCGTTCCTGACCGACCCTGCGGTGCTCGTTCTCGACGAACCGACGTCCGCGCTCGATCCGGTCAACGAGCGCCAGCTCGCAGCCGGCTACGAATCGCTGATGGCCGGGCGGACCACCATCGTCATCACGCATCGCATGGAGCTCGCCGAGCGCGCCGACCGCGTCGTCGTCCTCGGCTCGATCGACGGCCAGCTCATTCCCGCGTGATCAGGATCGCTGTCATCGACAGCGGCGTCTACGCTCAGCATCCACACATTGCCGGTCGCATCGCCGGCGGAGTCGGCATCGACGATCGCGGCTGCGAGTATCCGGACTATGTCGACCGGCTCGGCCACGGCACCGCGGTCGCGGCCGCCATCCTCGAAAAAGCGCCCGACGCCAGGCTCTACGCCGTCAAGGTGTTCGATCGCGCCCTTTCGACGACGATGAGCGGCCTGGTTGCCGGCATCGATTGGGCGGTGCGCTCGGGCGCGCGCGTCGTCAATCTGAGCCTGGGGACGTCGAAGGCCGAACATGAGGCTGCGCTCGCGGAAGCGGTCGCGCGCGCCGCCGCGGCCGGCGCGATCATCGTCGCTGCGCGGGACGACAGGGGAGTGCGGTGGCTGCCGGGGAGCCTGCGGGGCGTGCTGCCG
>DASQHH010000138.1:0-2705 GCA_035632195.1 Vicinamibacterales bacterium | reverse complement strand
GCGTCGGCAACCAGCGCGTGCTCGCGGCGGCCATCGAAGAGGTCACCGTCACACATCCGCGGCAGCACTGGCTCGAGCTGTTCGAGGCGAACGACATCCCGTGCGGTCCGATCAACGATTACGCGCAGGTGTTCGCGGACCCGCAGGTTCGCGCGCGCGAGATGGTCGTCGACGTGGACCATCCCGTCCTCGGACACATCCAGGCGCTGGGCTCCGCGATCAAGATGAGCGCGACGCCGACGGACCCGGCGCGCCGCGCGCCGCTGCTCGGCGAACACACGCGCGAAGTGCTCGACGCTGCGGCAGACGGGATTTGGGACTAGATCACTTCTGCGGCGGAGCGCTGAACAGACGTCCGCCTTTCATGACGAAGATCACATCCCGGAGTCTGGTGATGTCCTGTATGGGATTGCCGGACACCGCAACGATGTCCGCTTCGTAGCCCGTTTTGAGCGTGCCGATCTCGCTGCCGAGGTTCAGCGATTCGGCCGCGAGCGAGGTCGTGCCGATGATGGCGTCCATCGGCTTCTGGCCGCCCTGCTGCACCCGCGCGATCGTTTCGCGGGCGTTCTGCCCGTGCGCGCCGGCGACCGCGTCGGTGCCCATCGGCATCCGGAGTCCCGCCTTCAGCGCCTTGTTGAACACCGGGCCCATCGTCGGGACCGCTTTCTCCATGAACGCGAATCCCTCTTCGTTGAAGTTGCCGGATCCCATGTACTGCGCCTTGTGCTCGATGTAGTTCTGCAGCACCAGGCCGATGTTCGGATCGAAGTACACGTTGGCGTCCTTCATCGCCTTGATTGCCGCCGCGTCTGCGTAGGCGCCGTGCTCGATCTCCGTGCAGCCGGCTTTGACCGACACGATGATCGAATCCGGACCGTGCGCGTGGACGAGCGTGCGCAGTCCCTGCGCCTTCGCCTCGCCGCACGCGGCGTCCATCTGCTCCTGCGTCACGGTGATCTTGCCGCCGTCGCGGATGCTGCCCGACGCGAACAGCTTGATGACGTCCGCCCCCTGCGCTTTCAACTGACGCACGCGCTCGCGGAGCTGGTCCGGCGTCTGGTTGCCCGGCTGAATCTGCGCCAGCGACGTCAGGAGGCGCGGTCCTGGCACGACGCCGTCGGCGATGGCGGCTCTGAGCGGCTTGTCGCCCGCCCAGCCCAGCGACTGCACCGTCGTGAACCCGGCCATCAGTGTCTTGCGCGCGTTGTCGAGGACGGCGTCCATCTGGTAGCCCGCGGGCACGTTGCGTTCGCCGTATTTTCCGCCTGGCCCGAAATACCAGTTGAGGTGCACGTGCACGTCGATCATGCCCGGAAGGACGGTGTTCGGCCCGAGGTCGTAGGTCACCGGACCCGTCCGCTGATCGATCGCCGTGATCTTCGAGCCGGTGACTTCGATGACGGCGTTGTCGAGCGAGCCGCCACGGCCGTCGAGCACGCGCGCGGCGCGAATGGTGATCGGCCCCGCCTGGCCGCGCCCCCCGCGGCCTTGCCCGCGGCCCGCAGGATCGGTTTGCCCTCTCTGCGGCGCCTGCGCACGTGACATCGACATCGCCGACGCGACGAAAACCGCGGTAAGAAGCGCGAGCGCGCATCGTTTCATGAGGAGATCCTCCCTGAGAAGGTGCACATCCTACCTCGAAACCCGGGAGGCCCTCCCTGCAGCCGGCATTCGCAGAGCGCGTAAACTGGCGTCTGATCACTGGAGAGGTACCACGAGATGGGATTCGGCGACCGCTGTCAAAGGCTGTTCGACAGCCTCGTCCGGGATGTGCGGTGCGCCCTTCGCGCGATGCGCCGGACGCCGGGCTTCACGGCCGTCGCGCTGACCACGCTCGCGCTCGCCATCGGCGCCAACGCCGCCATCTTCGGCATCGTCGACGAGCTGCTGATCCGGCCGCTCCCGTATCGCGACGCGGATCGTCTCGTCGCCATCGACGCGACGCGCGATTATCAGGGGACGCCTCGCCCCGGTCGCGTGTTCTGGCAGCTCGATCCGGCGGAACGCTGGCGCGAATCACTCCACACCTTCTCCGACGTCACGTTCTTCGCGAATCAGGTCTTTCAGATGTCGGGCCGCGGCGGCGCCGAGCTGCTCGACGGCGCGACGGTGGCCCCATCGTTCTTCTCCGCCCTGGACGGCCGCATCGTCGCGGGCCGGCCATTCGCGCCCGGCGACGGTCCTGCCCCCTCTCTCGTGATCAGCGATCGACTGGCCCGGCGGCTGTTCAATAACCCGTCATCCGCGCTCGGCGCGCCCCTCGTCCTCAACTCGACCGACTATGTCGTCATCGGCGTCGCCGGACCCGAATGGGACATGCCGTCGAAGAAGACCGACATCTGGGAATCGTCGGCCTTCGCGCACGTGCGCAGCCCGCGATGCTGCGGAGTCGAGCTGCTCGGGCGCCTGAGACCCGAGGTCACTCTCCGGCAGGCGCGTGCCGATGTCGCCGACACCGCGGCAGCCCTGGCCGCAATCGACCGCGACACGTTCGGTCGACTGCACACAAGCGTCACGACGCTTCGCGACAAGCAGCTGGGGGATGGCAGGACGGCGCTGCTGGTGCTCTGGGCTGCCGTCGGGATTGTGCTGGTCGTGGCGTGCGCGAATCTCGTCAACCTCCTCGTCGCCCGCAATCTGTCGCGTGCGAGGGAGATCGCGGTCCGGCATGCGCTCGGCGCCTCGCGCGGGCAGCTGGTCGC
>DASQHH010000137.1:0-3753 GCA_035632195.1 Vicinamibacterales bacterium | reverse complement strand
TGCGCCGATGATCCATCCGAATCGATTCACGTTATGGGACCTGATAGCCCTGGTGCGGCGATGCCACGTACGGGAAATGTGGCGCGAACGGCTTGTCGTTCGCGTCGACGCCGTCCCCGAGCACGTCGTTCGGGCTCTTGTCTGGCAGCCCGAGCAGCGAATGCAGAACCGGCCCGTAGCCTTCCGCGAACGCCCGCAGAACGATGTCCACGACGTCGTCTTCTAGACGCCGTCCGTTCGGGAAGCCGGCCAGATCGCCTCCGAGCACACCCAGCCGATTGCCGGCCCCGACGTTGGCCGTGGGAGCGATTGCGGTGTTCAGCCGCAGGAGATCCGCTCTTCGCGGACCGGTGAAGTTCAGCCCCGGCACGCCCGTCAGCAGGATCGCGACCAGATCGTTGCGGCCGGTCGTGACGATCGGCGTCAGGGCGCTGCCGTAGAGGAGGTTCTCGAGCCGCGAGACCTCGGGCGCCGTGTAGAAACGCTCGAACTGCGCATCGTCCTGAGGATCCAGCCGGTTCCACAAATCCTTGCGACCGATCGGAATGACGGCTTCGTTGATGAGCGGTTCACCCAGCCGCGATACCTGGACGAACGGCCCGTCGTCATCCTGCGTGCCGTCGTCCTGCAGCACGCGCACCTTGCGGCGGCTCGCGCTCGCATAGATCCCGATCGTGGGGTGGCCCGGCCGGACGAGGTCGTGGATGGGCACCTGGATCGCGATCGAATGCGTGTTGTACCGCGCGATCGCGTCGCGTCCGGGCGCCGCCGGCAGCGGTATGAGGTGCGCCGGATTGAACGGCCGCAGCCCGGCCAGATCGAAGACCGAGCCGAGGTCGACGAAGAACGGATCGTCGCGCTGCCCGGCGAACACACGCGTGCCGTTGGAAAGCGTCGTCACCGCGGCTGCTGCAAGCGCGTCGTAGTCCGGCGTCGAGCGCGGACCGATGTTGTCGGGCGGCGTCGGAATCCCCGTTCCCAGAACCGTGGCCTGGTCCGAGCTGCCCGGCCCGTGTGTCACCAGCGTGACGCTGTAGGTCTGCGGCCGATTCCAGTTGGGATCGTCCAGCGAACCGATCGGTCCGGTGTTGTAGAGGAAGGTGTCCGGATCCCGTGTCTCGGTCCGGAAGCGGAATCGGTACGTCAGATCCTCCCTGGCGTCACCGTCGTTGTCGATGTGGATCTCGTACCGCACCGAATCGTCGAACGCCGGGAAGTTCGGACCGCCGGCGGGCGACTCGAGCGGAATGTAGTTGGCGACAATCGTGACGGTATCAGGCCGATCGGGGCTGACGAATGCGTACAGGTCGGTGTTGTCCGCGGCGGGATCCTGGCTGATGAGCGGCGCTTCGCGGTGGCTGGACGCCGTTCCGCGAAGCCATGTCACACCGATGAACGCGACGAGCGCAACGCCGAAGCACAGTGCTCTCTTCATGTTCGGCTCCATTCACTTCTTCTCGACGACGTCGGTCTTCATCGGACCGAGGGCGCCGAGCAGCTGGTCTTTTTCGTGCGAGCCGACCCTGAACGTGTCCAGCGCGCCGACGAGATCCTGGACGAGGGCGTCGAAGTCCGCGCCGCTGACGCCCATGCCCATATGGGCCGTTTTCATGTCCTTGCCCGTGTACTTGCACGGCCCGCCGCTCGCCTCGCAGATTTGATCGACGAGCTTCCCTTTGAACGCCGCGAGCCGCTTCGGGTCGGCCGCGGTCTTCGCGAAAAACGCGTTGATGCGCCCGTCCGCTGCCACCCGCGACACGAACTCGTCGACGACGGCGGTAATGGACTTCTTGCCGCCCAGACGGTCGTAGAGCGACTTTTCCTTCATCTGGCCGAGCAGGCTGGCGGAGGAAACCGAACCCAGGATCGCGGCAATCGCGACAACACCACAAACGCACCGGCGCATACGCACTCCTTTGGCGATCGACAGGGGAAGGACCGCCTCGCTGCCTACTACGCAGCGCCTGCGCGGTTGGATTGCAGACGATGGAGCGCGAGGTTTTAGCCGACCGCCGGGCGAGAGCTCGCCTTCAGGCGAGCGTCAGTGGGCGGCGCCGATCAGATAGATATCGCCGGTCGGACCAGCGAGCGGGCTTCCACCCGTCGGCTCGATCGATACGGCGAGTGCGTCGGGGTTCGGCAAATCAGCCGGTGTGGCGATCGTCGTCGTCAGGCTGCCCTGGGCGTTGGGAACCGTCAGAAGTCCGGCGCTGACCGGCGTCTTGCCGGCAATGAACCACAGCTGATAGATGCGTCCTGCCGGAAGCACCGGAAGATTCGCCGCCGTGAACACGACGCCGCGGCTGCGGCTCCAGAACGCCCGCGCCGACGCGGCGGGCGCCGCTTTCTGTCCGGCAAGATTGATCTGCCGGACGTCCGGTGCGGTGAGCACCGCGAGGGGCGCCTGGGCGTCGACCGACGCGCGCAGCGCCACCGTCACCCGCTGCTGGCTGTCGTTGAGCATCACGAGCGCGTCGCGCAGCTGCCCTTCGAGGCCGTCGATTCGCTGGTGCAGAGCGCGCACGTACAGACCAAGGCCCGCGCTGACGACGAGCATGGCGGCCGCGGCGAGCCATGGCAGCACCGGCGTGCCCGCCCTGACGGGCGCGACCGACCGACTCTGACGGGCCGATTCGAGGATGGCGGCGCGAAGCGATGCCGGCGGATCCACCTGCGGCACCGATTGCGCCAGCGCCGCCGCGACCGGACCGAGGTCCCGCAACTCGTCGTGATCGGAACGCTCAGTCATGCTCTCTCGCCTGCGAGCGCGCTGCGCAGCCGCCGAAGCGCGTCGCGCATCCGCGTTTTGATCGTGCCGAGCGGCGCCGCGAGCGCTGCCGCGATCTCCGATTGCGACAACCCTTCGAAGTACGCCAGCTCGAGCGGGACACGCTGCTCGTCCGGGAGCCCCGCGAGCGCCGTCCGCACGCGCTCGGCGGCTTCCGTCGTGACGAGCTGCAGATCGATCCCTTCCGCCGGGTCGATGATCGCCGCCCCGACGCGATCGCCGTCGGGCGATTCCGGCCGCGCCTTGCGCCGCCGCAGGCGATCGAGCGCTCGGCTGCGCGTAACGGTGATGAGCCAGCCGACGACCGTGCCGCGGGCGACGTCGAACCGATGTGCCTGGCGCCAGATCTGCGAGAACACCTCCTGGAGCACGTCTTCGGCGTCGCTGCGCTCGCGAACGATCCGCAGAGCCAGCGAATACAACAGGCGGGCATGGCGATCGTAGAGCTCCGCGAGGCCGCCCTCGTCTCCCGTCGCCATGCGCCGGACCGCCCGGCGGTCGGCGTCGGTCAACGAGGCGTCAGCCCCGAAGTCGCCCCGGCGATCGAGAACGGCGAGGATCCACATGACGATCTACGTGGCAGCGGTGTGACCGGATGTCGCGGGACCGATCAACCGAGCAGCGGCTTCATGGTCCATTCCTTGTCGTCCATGATGGCGAGGTACTCGGCCCGGGCGATTGATGTTCTTGCGTACCGGCACGAGACGACGAAGAGCGCCTTCTCTTCATGCCAGTGGGAGGCGACAACGGTCGCCGTGAATCGGTGATCGGGCATGATCCCGAGCTCTACGGGATCGCCCGCTTTGGGCAGAGCGGGCACCGTGATGCGTTTGAGGAAGCGAACTTCGGCGTTGTTGATCGGCCAGCCGGACGCGTCTTTCAACGGCTCCTTGACGACGGGAATTCGCAGGTTGATTTCAATCTCGATCGGCATGTCGGACAACTTTACAATCTACGGCGAGCAA
>DASQHH010000136.1:0-2349 GCA_035632195.1 Vicinamibacterales bacterium | reverse complement strand
GCAGTAGACGTATTTCCCTTCCGACCCGTCTTCGCGCCGCGACGCGGACGGCACCTTCACGCGCTCGAGCTTGCCGCGCGCCGTTTCGGGCTTCACCTTGGCCGGTGCGTCACCCTTCCGGGTGGCCGATTCGGGCTTCCCCGTCTTGGCACGCGCCGCCTTCGGGGCTTTCTTCGATGCTGTCTTGGCCATGGTCACGGTCGCTTCCTGGTCTTCGTCGTCGACGACGACGTCTTATTCTCCGACTTCGACGATTGTTGATCCAGCAGGCGTTTGATCTCCGCCACCAGCGCGTCGGGCAGGCACGGCTTGGTCACAAACGCGTCGCAGCCGGCCTCGCGCGCGCCCTCCGCATGGCCGGCGAGCGCATGCCCCGTCAGCGCGACGACGGGAATGTGACGGGTTCGTGGGTCGGCTTTGAGACGACGGGTGGCCTCCCAGCCGTCCATCCGGGGGAGCGCGAGGTCCATGAGCACGATATCGGGCAGCAGCTCCTGCGTCTTCTCGACGGCTTCGATCCCGTTCGCCGCTTCCGCCACGCCATAGCCGGCAAACTGGAGGTACGCGGCGTACATCTCGCGGGCGTCCTGATAATCCTCGACGACGAGCACGAGCGGCTGTTCGCGCGCGCTCATCGCCGCCGGGCCTTTGCGGGCAGCCGCAACGTGAACGTCGATCCACGGCCGACTTCGCTCTCGAGATCGATGGTGCCGTCGAGCATGTTCGCCAGGCGGCGGCAGATCGACAGGCCCAGGCCCGTGCCGCCATAGCCGCGCGCGGGTGACGAGTCGAGCTGCCGGAAATCTTCGAACACCTTCACCTGATCTTCCGAGGGAATGCCGACGCCGGTGTCCTTGACGGCGATCGCGACTTCCTTCCGTCGCAGATCATACGACGCCGTCATCGTGACCGACCCCGCCGGCGTGAACTTGAGCGCGTTGCTGAGCAGGTTGAGGACGATCTGCTTGACCTTCTGCCGGTCGGAGCGGACGGACGGGACAGCGCCGCGCTGCTTGGTCGCAACGGTCAGGTTCGATCGCTTGATGATCGGTTCCAGCTCCGACTGGACCTCGTCGAACAGCTCGCTCACGCGGAACGTGGTCGCGTTGAGCGGCATCCGGCCTGCCTCGATGCGCGTGATGTCGAGAATGTCGTTGATGAGCGCAAGCAGGTGCTTGGCGTTCGAGTCGATGCGCGTGAGGCTCTTGCGCTGCGGATCGGTCACTTGTCCAGTGACGTTGTTCAGCAGCATGTGCGTGTAGCCCAGAATCGCGTTCAGCGGCGTCCTGAACTCGTGCGACATGTTCGCGAGGAACTGCGACTTGAGATTCGACGCCTGCTCCAGCGCGATGTGCTGCCGCCGCAGCAGTTCGTTCTGCTCGGCGAGTTCAGCGGTCGCCTCCTGCACCTTGCGCTCGAGTTCGACCGACGCCTGCTTCAACTGCTCGTACAGCCGCGCCTTTTCAATCGCCTCGGTGAGGTCGTGGAGGATGGTCACGACCCACATCAACTCGCCCTGCTCCGACAGGATCGTGCCGGCCAGCGCTTCGACTGGGAGCGGGCGGCCGACGAGCGGATCGGTGAGCTGGATTTCGCCGCGGTACCGCTGCTCGCCCGACCGCGTCAGCACGTTCGACACGAACGACGTCAGGTTCGCGCCGTTCGCGCGCACGCGGCGCAGCGCAGCTTCGTCCTCGAGCCCCGGCGCGTTGAACAGCCGCTCCGCCGGCGTGTTCATCAGGACGATGTCGCCTTCCTGGTCGGTGACGAGAATCGGGTCGGCGACCGAGTCGATGATCAGATCGAGGCGGTGGCGCTCGTCGCGTACTTCCGCCTGCGCGACGCGCAGCGTACGGTAGCTTTCCTCGATTTCTTCCTTCGCGCGCGCCAGGTCGGTGACGTTGCGCAGAATCGAGACGACATACGTGCCCTGGCGCGCGTCCTTCGCGCGCGAGCTCATGAGCTCGAACAGCAGGTCGGATCCTTCGAGCGGATCGACGAGGAGCAGCTCGCGGCGCGCCAGTTCCGACATGCCGACCGCGCTTGTCGACAGCGCCGCCGAGAACAGCATGTTGTTCAGCGCGGCGGCGCGCCGCCAGCCTTCGCTGGCCTCCTCGGGCGCGGCGAACAGCTTCTCCGCATGACTGTTCGCGATAATCAGCTTGCCTTCCGTGTCGGTCAGCAGGATCGGGTCCGTGACGGCGTTGATGATGCTGTAGAGCAGCATCCGCTCCTGCCCGAAGCGCGTCTCAGCGAGCGCCTGCCGGCCGATCAGGCGCGAGACGTGCTTGCCGAGCGTGCGGCCGACCCACACCGTGACGACGTCGAGGTCGCGACCCGGGCCCGACA